>JAUXBK010000016.1 GCA_030619405.1 Sedimenticola sp.
CAGCAAATGCTAAGTCCCTACGAACAGAATGTAGGTTGGATTAGGCGCGCATCTCACTGATATTTCAGGTTATCACATACTTATGAGCGCGCCGTAATCCGACACCCTGATACCTCGTACTTAAGTATTTGCTGTACTAGATCCTGCCAGTATTCGCACGCACATAGCACAACTTCTTGTCCCGTATAGCGATATGAAAAATCTCGGCAATCACAATAAGGATTCCACTCAATTTTTCAATCGCTCTACGAAACAATAGCTTGCACTCTATACGCACGACTACCTGCAGGATCTAGGTAGTAAATGAAGCCACGAATGAACGCGAATGGACGCAAATTGAAAATATTTCCTGGTATCGCTCTCTTGCAGGATCTGGGTACCAGGTAGTGTTTCCTAAAACAATTCAGATATTAGCGTCCATTCGCGTTCACTCGTGGTAATAAAACATCCAAGTTGGAAAAAAGACTATGAAATTCAGTGAAGCCTGGTTGCGGGAGTGGGTCGATCCACCGGTGAGTACCGAGGAGCTGGCAGATCAGTTGAGCATGGCCGGTCTGGAGGTGGACTCGGTGACTCCGGTGGCGGGCTGGTTCGAGGGTGTGGTGGTCGGCGAGGTGGTCACCAAAGAGCCGCACCCGAATGCGGATAAACTGAGTCTCTGCAGCGTCGACGTGGGTCAGGGGGAGGCGTTGCAGATTATCTGCGGCGCCCCCAACGTAGCGGCGGGTCAAAAGGTCCCTGTGGCCGTGGTCGGGGCGTGTCTGCCGGGTGATTTCAAAATCAAGAAGGCCAGGCTGCGGGATGTGGAATCCCGGGGGATGATCTGCTCGGCGGCCGAGTTGGGGTTGGCAGACTCTTCCAGCGGCATCATGTCGCTGCCCCAGGAGGCCCCGGTGGGCGGCGATGTCAAGGGGTTTCTCGGCCTGGACGATCAGACGATCGATGTGGATTTGACCCCGGACCGGGGCGACTGCCTGGGGCTGATGGGCATTGCCCGGGAGGTGGGGGTGATCAACCGCTGTCCGGTCCTGCCGCCGCGGATGGAGCCAGTGACGGCGTCTCACCAGGAAGGGTTCCCGGTCAAGGTGGAGGCGCCCGAGGCCTGCCCCCGTTATGTCTGCCGCATCATCCGGGGCATCGACCCGGCAGCGGAGAGCCCGCTGTGGCTGCAGGAGCGGCTGCGACGCAGCGATCTGCGCAGCATCACCCCGGTGGTGGATGTCACCAATTACGTGATGCTGGAACTGGGTCAGCCGATGCACGGTTTCGACTTGCGGCAGCTGCAGGGGGAGATCCAGGTACGGATGGCGACAGAGGGTGAGAAGCTGGTGATGCTGGACGGTGCCGAACTGGAACTGCGCAGCGACACCTTGGTGATCGCAGATGCAGAGAAGGTGGTGGCCATCGCCGGTATCATGGGTGGCGAACACTCCGGGGTGGCAGACGATACCACTGACATCCTGCTGGAGAGTGCCTTTTTCGCGCCGACTGCCATTATCGGCAAGGCACGCAGCTACGGTATGCACACGGATGCTTCCCACCGTTTCGAGCGGGGGGTGGACCCCCGGCTTCAGGTAAAGGCGTTGGAGCGGGCTACCCGGCTGCTGCTGGAGATCGTGGGCGGGGCGGTGGGTCCGGTGGTCGAAGTGGCCTCGGAGACACATATCGAGCAGCGCCCGGAGATCCTGTTGCGACGTGAGCGGGTAGCCCGGGTCCTGGGTCTGGAGATTGATGATTCGACCATTGCCGATATACTCACCCGACTGGATATGCGGGTGGAGGTGGCAGCTGAGGGGTGGCGGGTGACGGCACCGAGCTGCCGGTTCGATATCAACATCGAGGAGGATCTGATCGAAGAGGTCGGTCGCATCTACGGCTACACTGAGATTCCGGCCCACCGCAGTGCCGCAGCAACGGTTATGCAGAGCAGGTCAGAGGTGGCCTTCGATCTGGGGCGGGCCAGGCAGGTGCTGGTGGACCGGGATTACCAGGAGGCCATTACCTACAGTTTCATCAGCCCGGAGATGCATGACCTGATGGACCCGCAGCACGCCACGGTGGAACTGACCAACCCCATCTCCGCCGACATGTCGATCATGCGTACCAGCCTCTGGCCCGGCCTGCTGCAGACTGCCGTCTATAATCAGGCACGCCAGCAGGGGCGCATCCGTATCTTCGAGTCCGGTCTCAGGTTTGTGAAGAAAGATGATGAAATACAACAGGATTCCATGCTGTCTGGTCTGGTGACTGGAAGTGTGGATCCGGAGCAGTGGGGAGAGCCTGCCCGACCAGCGGATTTTTTCGATCTGAAAGGGGACCTGGAGGCAATACTGGCGTTGACCGGGCGACCGGGAGATTTTTCTTTCGTTCCGGACCGGCACCCATCGCTGCACCCGGGGCAGGTGGCCAGAGTTCAACGGGATGGAGAGACCGTGGGCTGGATCGGGATGCTGAACCCGGAGATCGAGAAAAAACTGGGACTGACCAGTGGTGTATTCCTGTTCGAGATCCGTCTCGATGAAAAACTCACCGGACGCCTGCCTGTGTATCGTCCCCTGTCGCGGTTCCCATCCATTCGGCGGGACATTGCTGTGGTGGTGGATGAGGAGGTGCAGTTCAGTCGTCTGAGTGCCCTGGTCAGGCAGGCGGCTCCCGACACCCTCAAGGATATTCTGCTTTTCGATATGTATACCGGCGAGAGTGTAGATTTCGGGCGAAAAAGTCTCGCTTTGGGCTTGATTTTACAGGAAACTTCGCACACTCTTATGGATGAGGAAGTGGACGGTATCGTGGAGCGAATACTCCAGGTGCTAAAACAGGAATTGAACGCCCAATTGAGAGACTGAAGATGGCATTGACCAAGGCCGAGATGGCGGAGAGACTGTTCGATGAGCTTGGGCTCAACAAGCGAGAGGCCAAAGAGATGGTGGAGATGTTTTTCGAGAAGATCCGCTCAGCCCTGGAAGAAGAAGGGGGGCAGGTCAAGCTCTCTGGGTTTGGCAACTTCGATCTGCGTGAGAAGAAACAGCGTCCGGGGCGGAACCCCAAGACCGGGGAAGAGATACCGATAACCGCCCGACGGGTAGTAACCTTCCGGCCAGGACAGAAACTGAAAGCACGGGTAGAGGCATATGCTGGAAGCGAGCAGTAGTACCACCGAACTGCCGGCGATCCCAAGCAAGCGCTACTTCACTATCGGTGAGGTGAGTGAACTATGTGAGGTCAAGCCCCATGTGTTGCGCTACTGGGAGCAGGAGTTCCCACAGTTGAAGCCGGTAAAGCGGCGGGGGAACCGACGCTATTATCAGCGCCACGACGTGTTGCTGATCCGGCAGATTCGGAGCCTGCTGTATGAGCAGGGGTTCACCATCGGTGGTGCCCGGCAGCGGCTCTCGGGGGATGGAGCAAAAGAGGACTGCAACCAGAGTCAACAGATCGTCCGCCAGCTGCGGACTGAGCTGGAAGAGCTGCTGCTGATATTGAAGCACTGAAGATTGACATGCACGCGCATTCCACCTAGTATGCGCGCTCACTCCGGGCGTGGCGCAGTCTGGTAGCGCACTACAATGGGGTTGTAGGGGTCGGATGTTCGAATCATCTCGCCCGGACCACTACAGAAAGGGTTAGCGGCGAAGTGGCCACTAACCCTTTTTCATTTCTGGGGTTTTGGTTACCATTTTGGTTACCAGTTCGAAGTTTGACGGCTTTATCTTGTTCGTGGCTCAGTATCAATCACGCCGCTTACATAAATATTGGCCTATTTCGTGCCTAGGTTTAACAATCTGGTGCTGTCAACTGTTCTTCTGTAAAGATAACTGACACTTCA
The DNA here is from genome assembly GCA_030619405.1 of Sedimenticola sp. Classification (GTDB taxonomy): domain Bacteria; phylum Pseudomonadota; class Gammaproteobacteria; order Chromatiales; family Chromatiaceae; genus JAUXBK01. Next base: position 3,827 of record JAUXBK010000016.1, read on the forward strand.
GTGTTTAAGAAAAACTTCAGCAAGTCGCTATGCATTTAAAGTGCAGCGAGTATATACTGTGTATATACAGATTGAAGGGAGTTTCTAGTTCAGGATGCTTTCTATTTCTAAAGGTGTCAGGCAGAAACTGCAAAAAAAACATAGTGTTTGCGAAGCTGAGCTAATTCAGTGTTTTGCCAACCGTACGAATAGGTTTCTGGAAGACGAAAGAGCAGATCGCAAGTCAGATCCACCTACTATGTGGTTTATTGCAGAAACTGACTACGGAAGAAAACTGAAAGTGGTTTTCATGCAAAAGCCTGATGGCTGCGTGCTAATTAAGACAGCATATGAAGCCAATAAAAAGGAGTTACGAATTTACGCTAAATTTGCTTGAAAATGCAGATTTAGACGAGGGGTTTATTTAATAATAACTATTAGTATCTGTTGTATAAGGCATACAAGGCCTTACAGGAGACCAAAATGAAAGAAAGCAAAATCGAGAGTACCCCTGAAGCTTGGGAATCTGGAGGTTTAGGGCGTGAAGAAGAGTTCGTTAGAGTTGCAGAGAATGTTGACTCGAGTGCGATAGATGAAGCGCTTGAACTTCGGATGATATCAATCCGCTTACAGAAATCGCTCATTGAAGACTTCAAGATGATAGCGAAACTGAACGGTATTGGTTATCAACCCCTCATAAGGCAGGTTCTCATGCGGTTTGCAGATGCTGAGAAAAAGCAACTCCTTAGAGAAGCCATTTCTCAATTTGAAAAAGAAACGCACGAAAGCGAGAGCAGAGAGGAACAGCATCGCGCTTGCGGCTGAGTTGTAGATAGCCAATGCATCGGAAAAGGCCCAGGTTTTTCTGGGCTTTTTTATTGCTTCCGGAACAAAAACCCCGCCAGGGCGGACCATAGCGGGGCTCCACTGCTGCGATTTGAAATCGCAGATGGTTTCGCCATTTGAAATGGCGATATTCCCGGGTTTCAAACAGAAAAACCCGGCGCAGAGGCCGGGTTACAGGGTTATTGGTCAGTGTGGCCGTGGATGTGGGGAGCGCTCACACCAACCGCCCTGTATATAGGGTAGCGACAACTCGTTGGGTAACTTGAGGCAATATAACCCCACCAGGTGGATCGTGGCGGGTGGGTGGGTAAGAGATTAAGTGGGGTGACACCCTCCCCGGTACTAGCACCGACTACAGTTCTTGCGCTTGCCCATCAGGGTCTCATAAGCCGCCCGAATCGGGATGAAACTGGCCGAATGCCCGCCCTTGTCTGGGTGGTGTTCCGCAATCAGGCGCCGATACGCCACCTTCACCTGCTCCACAGTGGCATCCTTTCCGAGCGTACCCGGATGGTCTGGATCGAGGCCACGACCACATCATCGGTGGCCTAATATGCGGTGTTCTCGCCCTGCATGATTCCAACCTTAAGGCCGATTTTATGCAAGTGGCTTGCGGCCTGGTCTACCAACTCGATGCGATCCACCACGAAAAGGCTTTTGTGGCCCTTCGCTGCTGCATTGCGGATCAGGTGTGCCGCCACGACCGTTTTGCCTGATCCGGTGGCCAATGCCAGGATTTGCCGGCGGTGGCCAGCACGAAACCCGTCACGCAATTCATGGATTACACGTTCCTGATAATCGCGGAGTTGCATTCCATCCACCATGATTTCTAACCAAGGACCCCCTGGTAACCTATAAAGGGGTCCCAACGCTGAACCTGTTAGGGCAGTAAAAACCGCCGAATAGGTCCCAACGCCGAACCTGTTGTATAAAATAAATACGATAAATTGGCCTCATAGGTTCAGCGTTGGGACCTATGAGGTTCCTACGCTGAACCAGTGAAACTATTTTTGCTCCGCCTTTTTCGCAATCTTTCCAGTCCATTAGTTGAGTACGGGTTCGTCCATTTTTCGCGGTCTTGTCGCCAATCAAGGGTGGGAGTCTCGGTTGTTGAGTGATGGTGCTTTCCCTTGCAGTAGTGAATGTTTATGAATGTCACTGCGTAGAGGGTAGGTGTTTTTGTCCAGCCTCCCTGGCGTGTAACCCGGATTAAGCCATAATGTTCAAGCTCCTTTCTCGCCTCCATAAGCTGGCACTTACTATTCCACCCGAGTTTTTTCATGACACCAGCAGCAGCGCATAAATCACCATTATTTTGACCATTGAATTGCAGCATCATGTCGTTTAGTAATGCTTTGCTATAGGTCTCATGGATCGGTAATTGGCACTTTCAAGTACCTTAAAAGGCAATTTCACAAATTGCCCAGCCACGTATTGGCAAGGCTCTTTAAGCCTCCTCCTTTTACGGGACATCAGGCGATGATAAACAGGTAGTGTTTAATCACTGCGTACTCCGTTTTCACGGAGAACGAAAGCGGGGTATAATAATGGTGTCGAAGCTGGCTGCAAACGACACAGAGAGCCCGCTGGTGATCGTCCTCCAGTGGGCTTTTTTATGCAGCAGTATCAGGATTTTCTATCTGCTTTTCTAGCAGATCGCCGAGGGCCAGAACACTTTGCCTCGGGTAGAAGTTTCGGCCGTTGATTTTAGCAGGAGCGCCCAGGTAACCACACTGTCTCCAGCGCCACAATGTCATATCGCTGCATTGGAAAAGAGCGCGCAGATTGGCAGTGGTGAAATAGGCTGAGTCTTGAAATTTCTCAGGAAGGAACATTGCCGTTCTCCATTGGTTTGAAGTTCGGCTATAGTGTCAATCAAGTTACAACATGTTGCCATTAAAATGATATGGCAAAATAAAAAACAACTTTGCCATATTTATTTATCCAATAGCGGATCACTGGGTTTTTGACCTAATCCTGCTAGAAACCACTCAACATATTGTTCGTGTTCTTTGAAAATTTTCTGAATCCTTGCAGGATCTTTTTTGCCATATTCGGCCGCCAATAAGCACTGTGCTTTATATGGTTTTACATCGTTTTTTAATAATATTGAATATCTGACCGCAATCGTTATTTTATGGCCTATGTCTTCCTTGGGCCCTCGCTTTTTATTGCGCAAATAGAAAACGGAATTTGGATCTTCACCTTGGCTAATATCTAAAAGGCAGTTCGATAAATAATTATTCAATGGTTCAGGCAGGGGAGACGCCTCGATGAGCATATCAGAGGCCAATCTTAAAATTGTTTTTGCGGTCACCACGTTGCCGTCTTTCGCCAGTTTTATCATGCCTTCCAGAGTATGATCTTCGGAGGTATTCATGTTTTCTTGGCATTGGTCTTGAGCAGAGCCACCACATGGTCTGCCCAGCTGTCCAATGGTTGGCGCCGCTCTTCAAGGTACAGGGCCCGATTGTAGACACCAGCAACCCCCGATCTATGGCCGCTTATGTGGTTTACGATGGCTTCAACGATGTGGGGTTGTGTCCCCATCTCGTTCATACCTGTAACCATCGTTCGTCTGAGGTCATGGAGTCGCCAGGGCTCGATTCCTGCGCGGCCGTCCAGCCTTTGCTTCGATCTGGACCACCCGGAAAACGGATTGCCTGTGCAGGTGAAGACATAGCCGGATTTCCCGATCACCTCCTGGAGTGCCTTCTGTGATTGGATGATTCCTATCACTGGATCTGAGAGCAGGACCACGTGCGGCAGCTTGTTTTTGGTGCGGCTGGCGGGGATCTCCCATGTCTTGCCGATCAGGTCCAGCTCGGACCACTGCATTCCGGCCACCTCTGATCGCCGCTGCCCCTTTTTTCGTTCAAATCTGAAAAGCGAAAGAGGTCTCGTGCAAAGGAAAACAAGCTATTGCTGTCTGTCTGGGCATCCTGAATGGAGAGTCGTGCCTCCGAACGAGATTAAAAAAATCAAAACCCAAAAAGCATTCTCGCGCAAAGACGCAAAGGCGCAAAGGAAAAACAAAAAAAATTGCTGCCAGCTTGTGTGACCTGTAGCTGTAACTGTGCCACCGAAGAGAACCTCAAGCACATACCACCATTCACTTACCGAATTATCGCGGAAGTGCTTCCGCTGTTATCCGCTTGATCAGGCAACCGATGGTCGCAGAATCTATGCCTCCATGTAGCCGGTGATCAGCATGGCCGCTGTTCGATGGCACAGGTGCCGGTAAAAAACAGAGGGACAGAAAACAATCATTTTTTGTTTTTTTGGTTTCCTTTGCGCCTTTGCGTCTTTGCGCGAGAATGCTTTTGATTTTAAGGTTTTGATCCGAATCTCAGGTGGTGGGCGACCAGCCGGGTCATCAGCCACAGCATGGCGAGGGGGATCAGCAGGGTCTCCAGGACGAATACGGCGATCTGGATCACCACCTGGTGGCTCACCCGGTCGGCGATGCGGGTGGCTTCCTCGATATAACTGTCGAACTTGCGGCTGATGGTGCTGTAGCCGATCATCTCTTCAGACAGCCTGCCAATGGTGTCGGCAAACGCTTCCATGCACTCGGTTACCCCGTCGCAGCTGGAAGAGGCCGGGGGGCTTCCCTCCACCACACTCTCCATCTCCAGATTCATTTCGGCCAGCCGGTCCCGGGCCTGTGTCAGCTGGCTGCTGGATGCCTGGTACTCTTTCTGCACCAGCTGTGTGTCGTGGATCAGCTGTACCAGCAGGGGAGTGATGATGGTGTAGAGCAGCAGCGCCAGAAAGACTACCAGGCCCTTGTGCAGAGCGTCACCCAGGCCGGTCAACCAGGCCCCTCCAGCCCTTCTCAATCCGTACCCCAGAGCGTATAGGGCGATCATCGACCAGAGCAGGCCCTCTCCGAAAAGCAGCCCGCCAACCAGGCGCAGGGTCCAGAAAACGGTAGCGGCTACCAGCATTACCAGCGAGAAACGCTCGATGAGGTCATTTACCGGGTCCAGAATCTCTCCGGGAGAGAGGGTGGCGCTGACGCCGAAGGTAAAGCCGATCTCCGCATTCTGGATGACCGAGATCACCGCGTTGATACCGCGGGCGACGGCAAAGGCCTCCAGGGTCCGCTCGGATGTCTGATCGATATAGTGAAGGGCCCGCTCTGGATAGTCCCAAGTGTAGAAAGAGATGGCCAGGGTGAGCAGCAGCAGGCCGATGACGGCCTCTCTGGTGGTGATCAGGTGCATACCGGCGACAGCGGTTCAGCGGGTTGCCCGAGAAGGCGTCGACTTGCGTTCAAAGGTGCAACGGGGTGAAGTAGAGACAGTATCTCGTTCATGCTGTCACACAGGCTATCGTAAAAATCAAAAGAGGTAAAATCAAAGATTGGACGGAACGCTCATACTGGAAATGGGTAACGGTACGGCATCTGAACGGAGTGCGGCTGTGTGGCACGTCTACATGGTCGAGTGTGCCGACGGTACCTTCTATACCGGGGTGGCGACGGATATCGAGGCCCGGGTCGTCCGGCATAACCTGGGGAAAGGGGCGAAATACACTCGGGGCCGGCGGCCGGTACGGCTGGTCTACCGGGAACGACTCGACGGGCGGGGGGACGCGTTGCGCCGGGAACATGAGATCAAGCAGTTGCCACGGCAGCGGAAGCGGGCATTGATCAAAGCGGCTGGCTAATCAAACATACCCTATCCGGATGTAACCGTTCACTCCCCCCAGTATGTAGGTGCGAATTTATTCGCACTTGGCCGAATGAATTCGGCCCTACAGCGTGGATCCGACGCAGGGGTCTGAACGGTTACATCCGGATGCGGTGAGTGCCTCACCGCATCACCTTGAGCCACGGTTTGTGGTCAGTGACTGACCACAGCTGCGACAGTAGTAACGCTGACCCCTCAGCACCCGGTTATGCCTGATACTGGTCAGGAGGTGTTGGCGGCAACCGCAGCGGTATTCAAATCGCTTCAACTTACGGGTGGGGACACGGCTGGTGTCATATTCGTGGCAGCGTCTCGCATCCGCACCGAAAAAAGCCATTACCGCCTGCCACTCCCGACCATGAGGGCGTATCCTATTTCCATACAGGATGCGGGCCACCACATGGGCCACTTCGTGGGCTACCGTCTGGGCCAGAAAGTGGCTTTGGTTTTCCATCAGGAGTTGGTCGTTGTAACGGATCAGCGGTCTCCCCTGCCGCCGGAAGTAAGCCAGCCCGGCGCTACGCCCCTTCAGGTCGAAGCGGACATCGACCGATGGCATGGGGCTGGAAAAGTGCCGGCTCGCCTGCCTCAGGAGAGCGAGGGTCCGGTACTGGACCAGATCGTGGAGCGAAGGTTGTTTGATTCCTGGTCTGTTCATGGACAGAGCAACGATCTGTATGAAATACTCATTTCAACACTATATCTTATGCGCAAGACGGCATGAAGGAGAACGGTCATGACTGGAAGAGGCACAGGTTCACAATCTTCAGATGCGGGGCGGTTGGAGGAAGAGATATCTGCCCTCAAATCCGATGTGGCGAAGTTGAGGGAAGACATCGGTGCGGTAGCTGATGCCCTGAAGGATATCGCCGGAGAGTTTACCGGCAGTGCCCGTGGCAAGGTGAATGAACGGGTTGCTCAGGCCCGGGAAAAGGTGGGGGAGCAGGTGGAGCAGGCATCGGCTGCCGGTAAGGCAGCTGTCGGTGAACTGGGGGAGAGGGTCTCCCAGCGACCGATTGCTAGTCTGGTGACGGCTGCCACCGTCGGCTTCATCCTGGCCAAGCTGCTCGATCTCGGGGGGCGTCGCTGAACAGCCTCTCCGAACTGCTGATCGCCGTTGCCGACCTGCTGGAGGCAGAGGGGCGATTGCTCCGTTACTGGTCGTTCAGGCTGACAGTCACCCTGGGCCTGGTCATCGTTGCGGGGCTGGGGGCGGTGACCGGAGTTGCTTTTCTGATCGTCGCTGCCTGGCTCTACTGCTCCTCGCTCTGGGGTCAGGTAGCAGGTGCCTTGGCGGTTGGTGTTGGTTCCATTTTCATAGCCGGGATTACCTTATGGGTATTATGGATAGCAGCACGTCGGATCAGTTGAGTGTGGAGCAGGCCAAACAGCGTCTGCGGGAGATCTCCCGTGGCATGGGGCCGGCTGGCTGGATCAGGGACAACCCGCTGGATGCGCTGGTGATCGCCTTCAGTGCCGGCCTGCTGGCCGGTGCTGAGCCGAGGGCACGCGCACCTCTGGCAGAGGCGCTCTCGCGCATACTCTCCGAGGGTCTGGTTGCCTCCGCAATGGAACCTAGGGAACGCTGATGCGGCGTCAGGCACCACAGATAGAGGTAATCCCCGCACGGAATGTGGGGCCTGACCATCCAGAGCCGGTGCACCGATCCGGGTGGCGGAGACCATTCGTCTTCCTGCTGGTCTTTTTCGTGGTTGCCGCAGCGGGCCTCTACTGGGACTTTCAGCGCCCGCCACTCTACCGCAGCAGTGCCTCCATTCTCACCGTTGCCCTGCCGGATGTAGACCAGCATAGTCAGGAGGCAGACCCTCAGCATGTGGCCATTCAACGCCAGCTGTTGCTGGGACAGCCGCTGCTGGAGGCGGCGCTGCAGCGGTTGGCCGGTGACGACAGTGGAAGTGGTCTCTCCCTCCCATCCATCGATCGGCTGCAGGGAATGCTGTCGGTGGTTCCGGTCCCGGAAACCAATCTGCTGCAGCTGCGTGCGGAGGGTTCAGACCCGAAACGGCTCAGCCGGCTGGTCAACAGCTTGATAGACAGCTACCTGGAGTTGCGGGAGAGAAAGATCAGGGAAGCCACAGGGGAGACCACTGCGGCACTGCGACAGCAGTATGAAGAGATCGGTGACAAGATCACCCGCAAGCGGGAAGAGCTGGACCGGTTCCGCCGGGACAACGATATCCTGAGCATCGGCCGTGATGAAAACCAGGCAGTGGCCCGGCTCAAGGGGTTGAACCAGTCGTTGAATGATGCCAGTGAAGAAGAGGTGAAGGCCCAGGCCCGGCTGGATGCGATCAAGGCAGCCGCCGCGCGGGGTGACGCGGTGGTTCCGGATCAGGATAAGCGCGCTCTGGCCCAGCTGCAGAAGCGGGCGCAGGAGCTGCGTGAGCAACTGGCCGAGCTGGACCATCGCTATACGCGGGATTTCCTTGCCCTGGAACCCAGTTTGAAGGTGATACCGGAACAACTGGCTGCGATCGAGAAGAAGATCGGGCAGCAACTGACCTATGGCCGTAATATCGTACTGTCCGATGCAAAACAGGACTCTGCCGCCGCACGGCAGGCGGTGAGGGAGCTGCGACGGCAGATACAGGAGCACAAGAGTAAGGCTTCAGAATTCACCCGCCGCTTTGCCGAGCACGAGGCGCTGCAGGAGGACCTGGCACGGCTGGAAGAGCTGTATCGCACCACCGAGGAACGGCTGGTGCAGATCGAGGTGGAGAAGCGGGAGAAGTTCCCCCAGGTTGAGGTGGTGGAACGGGCCTTCCCGCCGGAACGGCCGATAAGCCCGCCCTATCTGCGCGATGCCGGAATCGTGCTGGCGGTGGCATTGTTGATCGCACTGTTCGTGGTCTGGCTGGTGGAGTATCTGTCGCCAAAACGGCCGCTGGAGCGGTCCGGGTTGACCGAAGTGCGGATATTTCCTGAGGGCAGGGGCCCGGTCCTGGAGCAGGGAGTGGTGCGCCAGCGATTGAACGGCGGTGCCCCGGCAGGGGTACCCGCATCGGCGCTACAGGCCCCACAGCCCCGCGAACTCACCAGGGACGAGGTGAAGGCACTGTTTCAAGCCGCAGATGTTGCGGGCAGGCAGCTGATTGCGCTCCTGCTCAGCGGGGTGACCCTGGATGAGCTCATTCGCATCGAAGGGGGGGATATCGATCCGGAGCAGGGGCGGGTGACGATTTCAGGCCGTGACGAAAGAGTGCTCGAACTCCCCGCCGGCCTGCCGAATGCGTTCCGGGTGGAGGAGGGGATCCCGGCCTGGCGAAAGGAGGGGGAGGAGCCGGAGACCCAGGAGCTGGATGCACACCTCTACCTGGCGGCGGTGGATGCCGGCCTGCAGGGGCCGGAGCAGATCGACACCCGGGCCCTCCGCTACACCTACATTGCCTACCTGGTGTGCCAGGGGATACGCCTGTCGGAACTGGGACAGGTTGTCGGCCGGATCCCGACCCGGGAGCTGGCCGCCTATGGGGCCCTGTCCCCGCCCGGGGCCGGACGATCGATCGGGGAGATCGACCTCGACTACCCGATTGGGTGATTTGGAAGTTAGTGGGAGCCAGGGGTATATCCTGGCTTCTATCTTGCTTGCAGATTCCAACCGGCCCCTGTAGAATTCGCCGCTTCCTGGTTTTGCGGGGGTTATACCTGTGCCAGGCTCCTTGCCTCACCGGATCGACCGGGAGGCTGCCTCAATCCACAAGGAGTTACAATGCGACATTACGAAATCGTGTTCCTGGTCCACCCGGACCAGAGCGAGCAAGTCCCCGGTATGATCGAACGTTACCGCTCGATCATAGAATCCAGCGGAGGCAAGATCCATCGTCTCGAAGACTGGGGCCGCCGTCAGCTGGCCTATCCCATCCAGAAACTGCACAAGGCACACTATGTTCTGATGAACGTGGAGTGTGGTACCGAACCGCTGGAAGAGCTGAAGAGCGCTTTCCGTTTCAACGATGCGGTGCTGCGCAGCCTGGTGGTCACCACCAAGGAAGCGATCACTGATCCCTCTCCGCTGGCCAGGCCGCCGGAAGAGCCGCGTGCCGAAACCCCGGCCAGGCCCGCTGCAGCAGCCGAGGAGAAGGCTTCGGGCGCCGTCGAGACCGGCCAGGCCGAGTAGCTGATCCATGCGCCCGCCGTTTTGGCCGGGCCCAGATAGAATTCGAGGGATACCATGTCACGTTTTTTTCGCCGTAGAAGATATTGCCGTTTTACCGCCGAGGGCATCAAGGAGATCGATTACAAGGATCTCAACCTGCTGAAGGCCTATGTCAGTGAGACCGGGAAGATTGTGCCAAGCCGTATTACCGGCACCAAGGCCAGATACCAGCGCCAGCTGGGTCAGGCCATCAAACGCGCCCGTTACCTGGCGCTGCTTCCGTACACCGACGAGCATTGATTCGCCGTAATACCGGCACCGGCGGCGGTTGCCGGAGTCGGCGTCCCACAGCCACTGCCAGGTAGAGCGGATGCGGTTACTGGCGTCTTTTTCGATGCGGGGTACGTCGCAGGCTGTCATGTCGACGGCGCTGCTGGCGATGCTGTCCCTGCTGGTGCCGCCGCTCAGTATCCTGAGTTCTGCAGTGATTGCTCTGGTGACCCTGCGCAAGGGTCCCAGGGATGGGGCACTGGTCCTGGTGCTCTCCGGAGTCGCTTGCGGGGCACTGGCCTATCTGGCCCTGGGAGAGGGTGTCCCGGTAGTCGGGTTCACCCTCCTGATGTGGGTTCCGGTCTGGCTGCTGGCACTGTTGCTCTGGGCCAGCCGCTCCCTCTCCATCGCACTCCAGGGGGGGCTGCTGCTGGGGTTCGTAATCGTGGCAGGCCAGTATTTTCAGGCCCAGGATCCGGTCACTGCCTGGCGGGATGTGCTGGAGCCCTTCATCCAGTCGCTGGTGGAGGCGGAGCTGGTGGATCCGGCTCAACAGCAGGCGCTGCTGCAGACCATGGCCCGCTGGATGCCGGGTCTGGTGGCTGCCGGGTTCTTCCTGCAGTCGATGGTTTCGCTGTTCCTGGCCCGCTGGTGGCAGGCCCTGCTGTACAATCCGGGTGGGTTCAGGGCCGAGTTTCATCAGATGCGGATGCATCGTCTGGTGGCGGTCGTCACCCTGGCAGCACTTTTTCTCAAACTGTTGGCCAGTAGTGGTGGGGGTAACCTGCTGGATTACGTCATCATCCTGCTGGTGACGGCCTGGCTGCTGCAGGGATTGGCGCTGGTTCACGGTATCGTGGGCCTGCTCAAAGCCAGCAATGGCTGGCTGATCGGGCTCTATGCACTGCTGTTGTTTGCCATGCCACAAGCATTGATGGCTGTGTCGGCGGCCGGTTTTGCCGATGCATGGATAGATTTCAGGGCGCGCCTGCGTACCCGCTTGGGGTCTGCGCGTTGAAGAGTTAACACCTGTTACAGAGGTAATAGAGATGGAAGTTATTCTGTTAGAGAAAGTGGAAAATCTTGGTGGCCTGGGAGACAAGGTCAATGTAAAACCTGGTTATGGCCGCAACTATTTGATCCCTTCCGGCAAGGCAGCTTCTGCCACCAAGGATAACCTGCTCGAGTTCGAGAAGCGTCGTGCGGAACTGGAGAAGCAGGCGGCGGAGGCCCTGACTGCCGCCGAGTTCCGCAAGGCCAGTATCGAGTCCCTGACCGTGATCCGCATCGCCCGCAAGGCCGGTGAAGAGGGTCGTCTGTTCGGTTCCGTGGGAACCGCCGATATCGCCGAGGCCGTCGCTGCAGCCGGCGTGGAACTGGCCAAGCGTGAAGTGCGTTTGTCCGGTGGTCCGCTGCACCTCTTGGGCGAGTTCGAGATCGATCTGCACCTGCACACCGATGTAAATGCGGTCCTGCAGCTCGAGGTCATCGCCCTGGAAGAGTAAGTCTGGAACCCATCCATGGGGGCGCTCCTTCGCCGTAGATCAGGCCTGTATACCGGATGGAGTGAAACGGAATCCGGGACGGTGGCGGTATCTTCCCCCGGATTGCGCTGCGCTTCATCCGGGCTACACTCCTGCCTGGGAATGTCTTCAGAGGCACTCGGGCTCCACATGGACTCTCAGCAGAGCGTGGGAGTCCACTGCAAGCGTTCTCCCTGCACCTACGTGAGAGAAAATCGATCCTCCTCTCTCTTTGCTTTCAGCCCTGATCTCCCTTAATCTTCCGGCTATGCAAGAGACCGCTTTCCCACCCGATATCGAAATCGACAGACCCGATACCCTGCGGGTTCCACCCCACTCCATCCAAGCGGAACAGTCGGTGCTGGGTGGGTTGATGCTGGACAACCAGGCCTGGGATCAGGTCGCCGACCAGATACAAGAGGCGGACTTTTACCGCCGCGAGCACCAACTCATTTTCCGCTCCATCGAGGCGTTGGCAAATAAAGTTCAGCCGTTCGATGTGATCACCCTGTCAGAGGAGTTGGAGCGTCATGGTGTCTTGAAAGACGCAGGGGGGCTGGCCTATCTGGGAAGTCTGGCCAACGATACCCCCAGCGCTGCCAACATCCGGGCCTATGCGGAGATCGTACGGGAACACTCGGTGAAGCGGCAGCTGATCCGGGTCGGCACGCAGATCGCCGACAGCGGTTTTCAGACCGAGGGCAGAAAGAGTGCCGAGCTGCTGGATGAGGCAGAGCGCAAGGTGTTCGAGATCGCCGAACAGGGCGCCCGCGGGGGCGGTGGCTTTCATTCCATCAAGTCACTGCTGACCAAGGCGGTGGATCGGATCGAAACCCTGTTCGAACAGGATGACCCGATCACTGGCCTCAGCACCGGTTTCACCGATCTGGACCGGATGACCTCCGGGATGCAGCCGGCGGACCTGGTGATCGTGGCCGGCCGTCCCTCTATGGGTAAGACTGCCCTGGCGATGAATATCGTCGAGAATGTGGCCATCAACAGTGGCAAGCCGGTGGCGGTGTTCAGTATGGAGATGCCCGGTGAATCCCTGGCCATGCGTATGATGTCTTCCCTGGGGCGCATCGATCAGCACCGGGTCCGCACCGGCAGCCTGGAGGACGACGAGTGGCCCCGCCTCACCTCTGCCGTCAGCATCCTGGCAGAGGCGCAGATGTATATCGACGACACCCCGGCCATGAATCCGACCGAGGTGCGGGCCCGGGCGCGCCGCCTGATGCGGGAGCAGGGCGAGCTGGGGCTGATCATGATCGATTACCTGCAGCTGATGCAGGCACCGGGGGCGGCTGAGAACCGGACCAACGAGATATCGGCTATCTCCCGTTCATTGAAGGCGCTGGCCAAGGAGTTGAACGTGCCGGTGATCGCACTCTCCCAGCTCAACCGCAGCCTGGAGCAGCGTACCAACAAGCGGCCGATCATGTCTGACCTGCGGGAGTCGGGTGCCATCGAACAGGACGCCGATCTGGTCATCTTCATCTACCGGGACGAGGTCTATAACGAAGATAGCCCGGATAAGGGGGTGGCGGAGATCATCATCGGCAAGCAGCGAAACGGTCCAATCGGTACCATCCGGCTCACCTTCCTGGGCCAGTACACCAAGTTCGAGAACTTCATCGACGACGTCTACAGCGATGAGGGCTACTGATGGGTCCTCGGGCCCTGATCGACCCCGCCGCCCTCAGCCACAATCTGCAGCGGGCGCGCGAAGCCGCGCCGGGAAGCCGGGTGGTCGCGGTGATCAAGGCGAACGCCTACGGCCACGGCATACTGTGGGCTGCCCGGGTCCTGGATCAGGCCGATGCCTTCGGTGTGGCGCGGGTGGAGGAGGGGGTGCAGCTGCGGCAGGCGGGGGTCTCCCGCGAGATCCTGGTGCTGGAGGGGGTGGTCGACCGGGAAGAGCTGATTGCCGCATCGACCCATGGGCTGCAGCTGGCCATCAACAACCCCTGGCAGTTGGAACTGCTCCAGCGGCCCGGCCTGCCGTGCCCGGTCGTCTGCTGGCTGAAGGTCGATACCGGCATGCATCGCCTCGGTTTTGCGCCGCAGGCGGTGGCGGCGGTCTGGCGGCAACTGCAGGATAACCCCGCCGTAAAGGGCAAGGTCCGACTGATGACCCACCTGGCCAATGGCGACGACCTTCGGGACGACACCAGCAGGCGCCAGATCGCCGCCTTCCGGCCCCTGGTGGAACGCTTCGGGGTGGAGAGCAGTATCGCCAACTCCGCCGGAATCCTGGGCTGGCCCGAGGCACGGTCCGACTGGATCCGGCCGGGCATCATGCTCTATGGGGCCTCTCCGTTTATCGATGGCAGTGCCGAGGCGGACGGGCTGCAGCCGGTGATGACCCTGGAGAGCCGGCTGATCGCCGTGAGCCACTATCACCGGGGGGCGAGGATCGGCTACAGCGGCACCTGGGAGTGCCCGGAGCCCATGCGGGTCGGGGTGGTGGCCATCGGGTACGGGGATGGCTACCCTCGCCATGCACCTTCCGGGACCCCGGTGCTGCTCGCTGGCCGCCGTGTCCCCCTGATCGGCCGGGTCTCGATGGATATGATCAGTATTGATTTGCGCACCCGGCCTCAGGCCCGTATCGGTGACCCGGTGACACTCTGGGGCAAGGGGTTACCCGCCGACGAGATCGCCCGGGCCGCCGGTACCATTGCCTACGAACTCTTCTGCGGTGTCACCTCCCGGGTCGATTTCCAGGAGATCTGATACCCTGCCTGTGTTAAAGCCTGAAGAGGGGTTTTATTCGAAAAAATCAAAATCCTAAAATCAAAAGCATTCTCGCGCAAAGACGCAAAGGAAAACCTGGAAAAACAAAAACCTTTAAATGCCGGACTATGGCTGGAGTACTTTCGATGCGATCTGCCAAATCGAGCAATTGATCGTCGAAACAGCTACGCGTCCATAACAGTCACCAATTGGCAGTGACGCCGTTCTATGGCTTGGCTGCTTGTACCGGGCGCAGCAGCAGGCAGCAATCATGTTTGTTTTGATTTTCTGGCTTCCTTTGCGTCTTTGCGTCTTTGCGCGAGAATGCTTTTAAGGTTTTTGCCTTTGTCTTCGTGTAACAGCACGGTACAGATCGGGTAGAGAGGATCGATGGCGGCTTCGAGAAAAGTGGGCAAGGTGGTGTATACCTGCAGCAGTTGCGGCGGGCAATTTCCCAAGTGGGTCGGGCAGTGCCCGGAGTGCAAGGCGTGGAATACCCTGGAGGAGGGGGTTAGGGTGGAGACACCGGCACCCAATCCGCGTTTTTCCGGTTATGCCGGGGAGGCCAACCGAAATCATATCCGCACTCTGGCAGAGGTGGGGGCGGAGGTGCACGCCGGCATCCCCACCGGCATGGGAGAACTGGACCGGGTGCTGGGCGGGGGGCTGGTGGCAGGCTCGGTGGTGCTGATCGGTGGTGACCCTGGGATCGGCAAGTCCACGCTGCTGCTACAGACCCTGGCCCGACTCTCCGACTCTCACTCCTCCCTCTATATCAGCGGCGAAGAGTCGCCGGCACAGATCAGCCTGCGGGCCCGGCGGCTCGGTCTCTCCTGCGACCGATTGCGGCTGTTGGCGGAGACCGGTGTGGAGCGAATACTGGCCCTGGCCCGGGAAGAGTCCCCGGCGGTGATGGTGGTGGACTCGATTCAGACCATCTATACCGAACAGCTGCAGTCGGCGCCGGGATCGGTGGCCCAGGTGCGCGAGTCCGCGGCTCAGCTGGTGCGTTTTGCCAAGCAGCGGGGCACCTCCATCTTTCTGGTGGGCCACGTCACCAAAGAGGGGGCCCTGGCCGGGCCCCGGGTGCTGGAGCATATGGTGGATACGGTGCTCTATTTCGAGGGGGAGGCGGGCAGCCAGTTCCGTCTGGTCCGCACCATCAAGAATCGTTTCGGGGCGGTGAACGAACTGGGTGTCTTCGCCATGACCGACAAGGGGCTGAAGGAGGTGAGCAACCCTTCGGCGATCTTTCTCTCCCGTCACGACGAGGATGTGTCGGGCAGCGCCATCCTGGTGACCCGGGAGGGGAGCCGGCCGTTGCTGGTGGAGGTGCAGGCGCTGGTGGACGAGAGCCCACTGGCCAACCCGCGCCGGGTGGCGCTGGGGCTGGAGCAGAACCGTCTCGCCATGCTGCTGGCAGTATTGCATCGGCACTGTGGCATCGCCATGTACGATCAGGATGTCTACGTTAACGTGGTGGGTGGGGTGCGCATCACCGAAACCGCAGCAGACCTGCCGGTGCTGCTGGCAGTACTCTCCAGCTTCCGCGACCGGCCGGTGCCCAAGCGGCTGGCAGCCTTTGGCGAGGTCGGACTGGCGGGAGAGATAAGGCCGGTGCCGAGCGGTCTGGAACGGTTGAGGGAGGCGGCCAAGCACGGTTTCGAGCAGGCCATCGTGCCCCGGGCCAATACGCCCAAGCGTCCGATCGATGGGCTGGAGGTGATCGCGGTGGATCGTCTTTCAGAGGTGCTGGAAATATTCTGAAGGCAGAAGATAGAAGATAGAATGGGGGATGTCAGACCTCAACACCATGATTAGATCATGGATATATAACTTATTAGTTCTAATAAAAAAATACATTTTCAGACGAAAATTGGACACTCTGCAACGAGTACAGCCCATTGCCGGCACTA
>JAUXBK010000164.1 GCA_030619405.1 Sedimenticola sp.
CTTGGGCTCGGCTGTCAACAAGGCGCTGAACGCGTTGATTCGTATCATTATCAAGGCACTCTTTGATGATCGCCGCTCCTGTGCATCCTGCACCCGCGGCATTAGTACATCCATGTACGTCAAAAAGCCCTGTAAAAACAGGGCCTTTCATCACTTCTGGTAGTCTGTGATGGTCTTTCAATTTGGTGCCGAGGAGAGGACTTGAACCTCCACTGGGTTTCCCCAACTAACACCTGAAGCTAGCGCGTCTACCAATTCCGCCACCACGGCAAGTGCTCAACGGGTGAGCCTCGAGTGATCAGTCACTGTTCGAGGGTGCGAACTTTACCGGGATAGGAAGGGGTTGTCAATGGTGTGGTGCTCTGGGCTGCAATAATGATCTATCTTATTGTTTCAAAAGAAAAATGGTGCGCTATGATGGACCGAGAACAGAACGGTTAGAGGATGCTCAATCAACCGACTGTCTGGTCGAAGTCCCGAGGCAGGGTATAATGTCGCATGTGGGATAAATGGTGACAGCCCCGACACTCTGGAGCGATGAAAAAACGACTCCAGCGGATGCTTGGCGAGTAAACTTAACCGTAAGGTTTGGAACCGGCGCTTCTTGGATTACGAATACCTCCTCAATCTGAAACAGAACCACCCGGCCCTGCGGCTGCTGGCGGCAGACAATGCACCGTTGATCGTCAGTTTTCTCTATCAGCAGTTCGTCAAATCCAACCAGCGTTCGATCCGTTACTCGGACCTGATCTCCCAACTGGACGATTACCTCTATTTTCTGCGGGACCTGTATGGGGAGGAGAAGTATCCCAAAACGGCCCGCCAGTACCTGGAAGACTGGGCCGACGAGCGCAGTCTGTTTTTGCGTAAATATTACACCGCCCACAGTGACGAACCAGAACTCGACCTGACACCGGCCACGGAGAAGGTGATCGAATGGTTGCAGGAGTTACAGGAGCGGGAGTTTGTCGGCACCGAATCCCGTCTGATGACCGTGTTCCAGTTGCTGCGGGAGATCGTTCATCAGATGGAAGAGGATCCCCAGGCGCGAATCAAGGAGCTGGAGCGACGCAAAGCGGTGATCGACCGGGAGATCGAACAGGTGCGGGCCGGTCGCATCGAGACTCTGGATGAAACCCAGGTTCGGGAGCGTTTTTTCCAGGCGGAAGAGACCGCCCGCAGGCTGTTGGCAGACTTTCGACAGGTGGAGTACAACTTTCGGGAGCTGGATCGGCAGACTCGGGAGCGTATCGCGTTGAGCGATCGCCCCAAAGGGGAGATGCTGGATGAGATCTTTCATGGTCAGGATCAGATTCGGGGCTCGGACCAGGGGCGCAGTTTTCGCGCCTTCTGGGAGTTTCTCATGTCACCCCAGCGCCAGGGGGAACTGGACCAGCTGCTGGCGCGGGTGTTCGCACTGGAGTCGATACAGCAGGTCGAGCCCGGGGAGCTCCTGAAGCAGATCCGTTATGCGTTGCTGGAGGCGGGAGAGAAGGTCTATCGTACCAACAACACCCTGGTGGAACAGCTGCGGAAATATCTCGATGACCAGGCCTGGCTTGAAAACAAACGTATCATGGAGCTGATCAAGGGGATCGAGCGGAAGGCAGTGGCGATCAAGGAGCAACCACCACAGGAGGCAACTTTCATGACGCTGGATGAACCACGCCCCGGCATTGCGCTGGTGATGTCCCGGAGCCTGTTCACTCCCCCCAGCAACCCGGTCATCGCCGTGGATGAGGTGACAGAAGGGGAGGGGGATGTGGCGGTGGACGCCCTGTTCCAGAGCCATTATGTCGATGAGGAGGAGCTGGCGGCCAATGTGCGCCGCCTGCTGCAGCGCCGCTCCCAGGTGAGTCTGAGCGAGGTGGTGCGGCGCTACCCTGTCACCAAAGGGGTGGCGGAGCTGGTGGCGTACGTCAACCTGGCGGTCAAGGATGAAGGGGCCCTGATCGATGAACAGGTCGAGGAGCGGCTGGAGGTGCGGGGTGAACAGGGACACCGCCGCCAGGTTCGCCTCCCCCGGGTGGTATTCACCCGCGAGATGGGACAGTGACCGGCTTCGAACTCCCGCAACAGATCGGCCCGGTGCTGATCCAGCTGTTGAAGGGGGTGCTCTATCGCGAACGGGAAGAGTTGTTGTGGCAGACGCTGATCGATCTGCAGGCAGCGGTCCGGGACTATGTCGGGGTCATCGGCCTGGAACTGCTGCTGGATGAGGCAGAGGGCTACGCCTTTCTGCGTCAGCGTGACATGGAGCAGGACGAAGGGGCGGAGAGTCTGCCCCGGCTGGTGCAGCGGCGGCAGCTCAGTTACCCGGTCAGCCTGCTGTGTGTACTGCTGCGCAAGCGGCTGGTAGAGCAGGATGCGGGGGGCGCTGGGACCCGGGTGATACTCAGCCGCGAGCAGATCATTGAGATGGTGCGGGTGTTTCTGCCGGAGAGAGGCAACGAGGCCAAGGCCATCGATCAGATCAACCGCCACATCAACAAAGTGGTGGAGTTCGGCTTCCTGCGCAGGCTGAAAGACCAGTCGGACCAGTTCGAGGTACGGCGTATCGTCAAGGCGCTGGTGACTGCGGATCTGCTGACCGAACTCGATCGGATACTCGTCCGTTACAGTGAGTATGTGGAAGGTGACGAAGAGTGAGCGAACAGGCCACCCAGTTCGATTTTTCCGATGACGACACCCTGACCGGTTTCCGGCTGGAGCGCTTCGAGCTGTTCAACTGGGGCACCTTCGACCGGCATGTCTGGCGCATCGAACCGGCTGGTAGAAACTCACTGCTGACCGGCGATATCGGTTCCGGAAAATCCACCCTGGTGGATGCGCTCACCACCCTGCTGGTCCCCCATAACCGGATCGTCTACAACAAGGCGGCGGGCGCCGAGGGCCGGGAGCGTTCCCTCTACTCCTACATCCGTGGCGAGTACAAGAGTGAACAGGATATCTTCACCCAGAATGCAAAGGCGGTTGCGCTGCGAGATCAGGGAAATTACACGGTGCTGCTGGCCTGGTTTCGCAACCGGGGCTTCGACCAGGGTGCAACCCTGGCTCAGGTGTTCTGGCTGCGGGAGGGGCAGCGTAATCCGGAACGCTTCTTCGTCTTCGCCGAGCAATTGCTCACCATTGCGGAGCACTTCAGTGGTTTCGGTGGTGATATCCTCGACCTGAAAAAGCGGCTGCGCAGGCGCCCGCGGGTGGCGGTACTGGATAATTTCAAGGAGTATGCCGGGCGCTTTCGTCATCTGTTCGGTATCCAGCACCAGAAGGCGCTCGATCTCTTCTACCAGACGGTCTCCATGAAATCGGTGGGCAACCTCACCGATTTCGTGCGCCAGCACATGCTGGAGCAGTCCGACACCGACGAGCGGATCGGTGCCCTGCGTCGGGCCTTCGACAACCTCAATCAGGCCCATGGGGCGGTGCTCAAGGCCAAGGCCCAGATCGAGCGGCTGACTCCCTTGATGGAGGATGGCCGCAGGCACCAGGAGATCAGCCAGGAGATCGAGACCCTCACCGCCTGCCGCGAGGCGCTCGCTCCCTGGTTTGCCGGTGAAAAGGCGGCACTGACTGAGGCGTTGATCGAACGTCTGCAGGCCGAGATCGATCAGCTGACCCGCCGGATCAAGAAACTGCAGGGTGAGATCGTGGCATTCCGTCTCAAGGCGGACAGCCTCAAGGCGGGTATCGAGGACAGTGGCGGCAGCCGTCTGCGGGCCATCGATCAGGAGATCGCCCGGCTGGAGCCGGAGCGCCAGCGGCGACAGCTGGTCGATGGGCGCTACCAGGGTTTCCTGAAGCGGCTGGATCTGCCACCGGCGCAGACGGAAGAACGCTTCCATGCCAACCGGCAGCGGGCGGAAGCGATACTGGGACGGTTGGCGGAGGAGTCGCTCCGGCTCGATCGGGAGAAGACGGATCTCGCGGTGGAGCTGCGGACACTCAAGGAGCAGGGTGATCGTCTGGAGCAGGAGCTGGTCTCCCTGCGGGGGCGCAAGAGCAATATCCCCCTGCAGCAGCTGGAGATGCGCCGGTTGCTGGCGGAAGACCTGGAGGTCGAGGAGGAGGCGCTGCCATTCGCCGGTGAACTGCTGCAGGTGAAGGGCTCGGAGCAGCGCTGGGAGGGGGCGATCGAGCGGCTGCTGCACAATTTCGGCCTTAGCCTGCTGGTCCCCGAGTCGCAATACGAGCGGGTCAGCTACTACGTAGAGCGCACCCGGCTCAAGGGGCGCCTGGTCTATTATCGCACCCGCCCGGAACGGGGGCGTCCACCCCGGCCGGCGCCGAATGCGCTCTGCCGCAAACTGCGGATCCGGTCGGAGAGCCCTTTCTACGAGTGGCTGGAGTCCTGGCTGGCCCGTCACTTCGACCACATCTGCTGTGAGGAGATGGAGACCTTTCGGCGGCTGCCCAAGGCGATTACCCACCATGGGCAGATAAAGAGTGGTGGCCGCCGGCACGAAAAGGACGATCGTCACCGGCTGGAGGATCGCAGCCGTTATGTGCTGGGCTGGAGCAATGAGGAGAAGATCCAGGCGCTGGCGGCGGAACAGGACAGGTTGGCGGAACGGATGATTCGGCTGGCCGCTGGGATCAACGACCTAAGCAGCCAGCTGTCGGCCATCGAAAAGCACAGAGACAGTGCCCGAGACCTGCTGAACATCGACATTTTCGACGAGATCCGCTGGCAGAAGACAGCACGTGAAATCCAGTCACTGCAGGATGAGAAGCGGCGTATCGAAGAGAGCTCCGACCGGCTAAAGGATCTGCGTACCCAGCTGCGCATGGTCGAGGGGGCGGTGGAGAAGAAGGCCCTGAAGGAGAGGGGGCTGATCGAAGAGCGGGGCAACCGGAACGCTCGGCTGCAGACGGCGCGTGAGGGGCTGGAGGCGGCGCTGCAGCTGGCAAGTACCCTCGACCCGGAGCAGCGGGAGCGGTTGTTGCCCCGGCTCGAAGCGTTGCGTGAGGCGGCGCTGGAGAAGCCCCGGCTGACGCTGCAGAACCTGGTCTCCAGTGAACAGAGCCTACGGGGCCATATCCAGCGGTTGCTGAACAGCGAGGCGAAACGGCTGGAGCGGATCAGCACCGCCCTGGTCGTCGCCATGCAACGCTACAAGACAGACTTCCCTGCCGAGACCCAGGAGGTGGATGCGGCAGTAGAGGCGCTACCCGAATATGGCGCTATGTTGCAGCTGCTGGAACAAGAGGACCTGCCACGCCATGAGGCCCGCTTCCGGGAGATGCTGAAGGAGGAGACCATCCAGGGGGTGGCAATGTTCCAGGCGCAGCTGGAGCGTGAACAACGGGAGATCGAACAGAAGATCGACATCATCAACCGCTCCCTGCAGGAGATCGAATACAACCCGGGGAGCTACATCACCCTGATCAAGGATCCGACCCGGGATCTGGAGATCCGGGATTTTCGGGAGCAGCTGCGGCAGGTGTTGAGCGATGCCCTGGACGAGGCGGAACTCTACAGCGAGGGGAAGTTCCTGCAGGTAAAGAAGATCATCGACCGTTTCAACGGTCGCGAGGGACTGGTGGACCAGGATCGGCGCTGGACGCGCAAGGTGACGGATGTGCGCAACTGGTTCAACTTCTCCGCCAGTGAACGTTATCTGGCCGATGGGGAGGAGAAGGAGTTCTACTCCGATACCGCCGGCAAATCGGGCGGGCAGAAGGAGAAGCTGGCCTATACCATTCTGGCCTCGGCACTGGCCTATCAGTTCGGTCTGGAGTGGGGTCATGCCCAGTCCCGCTCATTTCGATTCGTGGTGATCGACGAGGCGTTCGGCCGCGGTTCGGACGAGTCCACCCGATACGCGCTGGAACTGTTCAGAAAACTCAATCTGCAGCTGCTGATCGTCACCCCGTTGCAGAAGATCCACGTGATCGAGGAGTACATCAACGCGGTCCATTTCGTGCACAACGACGGTGGTCACAACTCCATCCTGCGTAACCTTACGGTCGAAGAGTATCAGCAGCAGAAGCAGCAGTTCCTCGCCAACGCCCATGCTTGAGCC
>JAUXBK010000042.1 GCA_030619405.1 Sedimenticola sp.
CCTAGTACAGCAAACGCTAAGTCCCTACGAACATAATGTAGGTTGGGTTAGGCGCGCATCTCACTGATATTTCAGGTTATCACATACATATGAGCGCGCCGTAACCCGACACCCTGATACCTCGTACTTAATATTTGCTGTACTAGTACTTAGTACCTAGGGCCTGGCCTTTCTAGTCAGGATGCTCAACAGATTGGCCAGCCGGTCGCGCATCTCCCGGCGGTCGATGATCATGTCCACGGTGCCGTGCTCCAGCAGGAATTCGCTGCGCTGAAAGCCCTCGGGGAGCTTCTCGCGCACCGTCTGTTCGATCACCCGGGGGCCGGCAAAGCCGATCAGGGCATTGGGTTCCGCCACGTTGACGTCGCCCAGCATGGCGAAGCTGGCGGAGACACCGCCCATGGTGGGATCAGTGAGGACCGAGATGAACGGGATACCCCGTTTCGCCATGCGGTTGAGCGCAGCACTGGTCTTGGCCATCTGCATCAGCGAGAACAGAGATTCCTGCATGCGGGCACCGCCACTGGCGGAGAAACAGACCAGGGGGATCTCCCGCTCGATGCAGCGGTTGGCCCCTCGAACGAAGCGCTCTCCCACCACCGAGCCCATGGAGCCACCCATGAACTTAAACTCGAACGCCGCCGCCACCAGCTCCATGCCCTTGAGCCGACCCCGCATCACCAGCAACGCATCCTTCTCACCCGTTGCCTTCTGGGCCTGGGAGAGGCGGTCTTTGTACTTCTTGCTGTCTTTGAACTTGAGCGGGTCGAGCGAGGTCAGATCCTCGCCGATCTCTTCCCCTGTCTCCGGATCGAGCAAGGTCTCCAGCCGACGCCGCGCACCGATCCGGTTGTGATAGCCGCATTTGGGGCAGACATCCAGATTGCGCTCCATCTCTGCCCGATAGAGCACCGCACTGCAGCCCGGGCACTTGGCCCAGAGACCCTCGGGTACCGTACGCTTGGTGCCGCCTTCCGTGCGGATGCGGCTGGGCATCAGTTTTTCGAACCAGCTCATAGTGCTACCCGTGATTGCATCAGATGAGGTCCATGGCGTGGCGCATGGCTACCAGCAGTTCCGTCACCGCGGGGGCGATCTCTTCCGGGCGCTCCGCCAGTGCCTCGACCCGTTTGACCAGCGCGCTGCCGACGATCACCGCATCGCCCACCTGGGCCACCGCCTGGGCATTCTCCGGTGTCTTGATCCCGAACCCCACCCCCACCGGCAGAGGGGTCACCTTGCGGATCCCGGACACCTTGTCCGCCACCTCACCAATGGCCAGGTTGACGGAACCGGTGATACCCTTGGCCGATACATAATATACAAAACCGCTGGCTGCATCGCAGACAAGCCGGATCCGCCTCTCGCTGCTGGTGGGGGCCAGCAGGAATATGGGGTCGATCCCCTTGGGACCCAGGGCACGGAGCAGATCATCCGCCTCTTCCGGCGGCAGATCCACCGTGAGCAGGCCATCTACCCCCGCCTCAGCCGCCATCTCCGCAAACAGCGCATACCCCATGACCTCGACCGGGTTCAGGTACCCCATCAACAGCACCGGTGTATTCGGGTCGTCCTGCCGGAAACGGGCCACCATCCCGATCACGTCGCGCAGGCTGGTGCCGTGCTTCAGAGCCCGCTCACTGGCACGCTGAATCACCGGGCCATCCGCCATTGGGTCGGAAAAGGGCACGCCCAGCTCAATGATATTGGCGCCCGCCTCCACCATCGCGTGCATCAGCGGGACGGTCAGGTCCGGATTGGGGTCACCTGCGGTGACGAAAGGTATCAACGCCACCCGATTCTGCTGCTCAAGCTGCGCGAAGCATCCGTTGATCCGGCTCATAGCGTTATCCCATCCAGTGCCGCCACCGTGTGCATGTCCTTGTCTCCCCGCCCCGAGAGATTGACCAGGATGATCTGATCGGGCGCCATATCCACCGCCAGTTTCAGAGCATAGGCGATGGCATGGCTCGACTCCAGTGCCGGGATGATCCCCTCCTTATGGGTCAGGGTGTGAAAGGCCTCCAGTGCCTCCTCGTCCGTCACCGAGACATACGCGGCACGGCCGATATCCTTGAGCCAGGCGTGTTCCGGCCCGACACCGGGGTAATCGAGCCCCGCTGAAATGGAGTGGGTCTCGATGATCTGGCCGTTCGCGTCCTGCATCAGATAAGTCCGGTTGCCGTGCAGCACCCCGGACCCGCCAGCACAGAGTGGGGCCGCGTGCCGCCCGGTCTCGATCCCCTCGCCGCCGGCCTCCACGCCGTAAATAGCCACCCCCGCATCTCCCAGAAAGGGATAAAACAGCCCGATGGCATTGGAGCCACCGCCCACGCAGGCGACCAGGGCATCCGGCAGCTGCCCCGTCTGCTGCGCTATCTGCTCCCGCGCCTCACGCCCGATGATGGTCTGAAAATCCCGTACCATGGCGGGATAGGGGTGTGGCCCCGCCACGGTACCGATGATATAAAAGGTATCGTCGATATTGGTAACCCAGTCTCGCATCGCCTCGTTGAGCGCATCCTTGAGGGTCTTGGAGCCGGACTCTACCGGCACCACCTCCGCCCCCAGCATGCGCATGCGGTAGACGTTCGCGCTCTGCCGAGCAATATCCACCGAGCCCATGTAGACCACACACTCCAGCCCCAGGCGCGCCGCCACCGTGGCCGTGGCTACGCCATGCTGACCGGCCCCGGTCTCGGCGATGATCCGGGTCTTGCCCATGCGTTTGGCCAGCAGCGCCTGGCCAACAGTGTTGTTCACCTTGTGCGCACCGGTATGGTTGAGGTCCTCACGCTTGAGATAGATCCGGGCCCCGCCTGCCTCCCGGCTCAGTCGCTCGGCGAAATAGACCGGCGAGGGCCGTCCCACGTAATTGGCCAGATCTGCGTCCAGTTCCGCCAGAAACGCCGCGTCCTGCATATATCTTTCATAGGCCTTGCGCAGTTCCGCCAGCGCTTCCATCAGGGTCTCCGCCACGAAGATGCCGCCGTAGGGTCCAAAGTGTCCCCTCTCGTCCGGCATACCGCTGAAATCGGTCTGGTTACTGGTTGGCACGCTTCACTCCTCGCATAAACGCCGCTATTTTTTCCGGATCTTTGATACCCCTGGCCCACTCCACCCCGCCGCTGACGTCCACCCCGTAGGGCCGGACCTGATCGATGGCCTGCTCCACGTTGTCTGGCGACAGACCACCCGCCAGCACGATGGACGCGGCCAGCCCCGCCGGTATCCGCTCCCAGTCGAAGGATCCACCGGTGCCCCCCGGGATACCCTTCTGATAGGTATCCAACAGCAGCCCGGCCGCATCCCCATAGGCCTTTCTCATGGCGTACAGATCCACGCCATCGCGCATCCGCACCGCCTTGATATAGGGCCGGCCGTGACCGGCACAGGCCACTTGCGATTCGTCCCCGTGAAACTGGAGCAGATCGAGCCGGGTCTGGGAAAGCACCCGCCCGATCTCATCCCGGTCCGCATTCACGAACAGCCCCACCACGGTGACGAACGGTGGCAGTTGCGCCACGATGGCCGCAGCCCGGGCTGCAGTGACCGTCCGCGGACTGGGTGGGTAAAACACGAGACCGATGGCATCCGCACCCAGCGCCACTGCCGTCAGCGCATCCTCGGAACGGGTGATACCGCAGATTTTGACCCGGGTTCTCATCGGCTGGCTAAAGATACAGGATAGTGTCGGTAGGTACTAGGTACTAGGTACGATGCTGTCCTCTGTCCTCTGTCATCTGTCATCTGTCTCCGGCAGTTCGAATGGCTCCGGATAGCCGACCCGGACCAGGTAGAGGCCATGGGGCGGGGCGGTCACCCCACCCAGAGTGCGATCCCGGTACTCCAGCACCTCCGTCGCCCACTCCAACGGGCGGTCGCCCCGGCCGATGGCCATCAGCACCCCTGCCAGGTTGCGTACCATGTGCTGCAGGAAGGCATTCGCCGTCACCTCGATGATGACCTTGTCTGCCTCCCGGGTGACCTGCAACCGGCTGATGGTACGCACCGGGCTCTTCGCCTGGCATCCCAGAGCCCGGAACGAGGAGAAATCGTGAGTGCCGAGCAGTTGCTGTGCCGCCACCTGCATACGTGCTGCGTCCAGGGGGCGGTGGGTCCAGACCGCGCGGTCACGCCAGACGGCAGAACGGGTCTCCCGGTTCAGGATGAGATAGCGATAACTGCGGCTGATGGCGGAGAAACGGGCATGGAATGCCTCCGAAACCGGCTGTGCCCAGTTGACGTTGACATCCTGGGGGAGATTGACGTTGCTCCCCAGCACCCAGCTCCTCGCCGAGCGAACCGCCTCACTATCGAAATGTACCACCTGCCCCAGGCTATGGACGCCGGTGTCGGTGCGGCCCGCACAGATGACCTTTACCGGGTGGTCGGCCACCTTCGACACCGCCCGTTCCAGCGTCTGCTGCACTGTTATCACGTCACCCTGGGTCTGCCAGCCATGAAAAGCGGTCCCGTCGTACTCCACACCCATCGCCCAGCGCATCCTTAACCCGCCTTTCCAGATTCCCGAAACGGATCAGGCGCACCGAGGTGCGCCTGATGATCTTAACGGGATTATACCGGAGATATCAATGAGAACTGCAGCCTCAGGCGAGCTGGCCCAGCATCTTCTGCGCCTCCTGTTTTTGACCTCTACTGCCTTCCGCCAACACCTCATCGAGAATACTGCGCGCCCCCTCGGCGTCCCCCATCTCGACGTAGGCCTGGGCCAGGTCGAGTTTGGTGTCCACCTCATCACCCACCATCACCTCTTCCGGCAACGGCAGCTCGCTGTTGTCCGGCAGTTCCAGCGCATCCGCTGAGTCGATATTCTCCGCTTCTGCCGATTGCCGGCCCGGTTCGCCTTCCTGGCCCAGTCCAGGCTCTTGTTCCAGCGACTCCAGATCATCCAAGGGGATATTCAGGGTGTCTCCCAGCTCCAGCTCATTCGGCAAATCCCCCTGCACCGTCTCTTCCAGATCGTCCAGACTTAGCACTCTGTCGTCTTCAGACTGTTCTTCCGACACCTCCACACCGAGATCCAGCTCTGCGAGAGTTTCACGCCCTGTGGCGAGCCCTTCCAGGCCAGTCAAGGTATCCTCATCCTGGGCAGTGGATCCACCGGTTTGCTCACTGCCACTAAGATCGAAATCCATGCCGCTGTCGTCCGTCAGGCTCTCACCCCCAAACGATGTCAGGTCACCCAGTTCATCCAATCCACCCAGGTCCAGATCCAGATCGTCCAGCGACCCCAGGCTGTCGCTCTCCTCCGAAGTGCCGACCTGATGGTCTGCCCCCAGGCTTCCGATACCCCGCAACTCGTCCTCCAGCGCACTGATGTCATCGGACTCCGCTGCCGCCATAGCACCGGTAGCTGCAAACAGGGCGCTGGCCGGCGCCAGTTTGGTGCCCATGGAGAACACTCGCTCCCACCCCCCTGGATCCTTCTTTGCCATTCCCTGGTCCGCCATCTGTTGTGCCAATGCGGTGTAGGCATCTGCATCGCGGGTGGCAAACAGGATCTCCAGCAACTTCAGCTTCAGATCCATCCGCTGCGGATCCCGTTCGATTGCCTGGCGCACCAGCTCTTCTGCCTGCTTGTATCTGCCATAGGCGATATAGACGTCGGCCTCCGCCAACGGGTCGACCTCACCGGTCTCGTCCTGCAGCGAGTCGATATCACTGGGCGAGAAATCACTCAGGAAAGAGCTCTCATCGGTAGCGGGAGGTGTAGGCTCCAGAACCGCTTCCGGCTGAACTTCCGCCTGCTCACCGAGGGTGTCTACCAGAATACTCTCCTTGAACTCCTCCCGGGCGGAGCGACGCCGATTGAACAGGGCCCATATCAGCGCCAGCAACACCAGCACCACCGCCGCGGCAACACCGATCAGGGTGGTATCGCCTGCGATCCGCTGCAGCAGGGTCTGCTCTTTTTTCGGCTTGGCCTTTGCCTTTTCTGCTGCCTCCGATTCGCTTGGCCCGATTTTGGCAACCGCTGCAGGTGCCGGCTCGGCTTTCTCTACGACCGGGGACGTGGGAATTGGCGTGGCATCCTCTGCCACCACTTCCCCGTTATCCCCTTCATCCACGAAAATCGCTTCGGACTCGGCCGCAGCCTCCTCGCCATCGTCCGCGATATCGAGTTCGATCTGCTCCGGCTTCATAGCCGGCCCGGACTCCTCAGCCGCCGCTATATCCGGCTCTTTGGCGGGTTGGGCCTGATCCTGCGCCACCCCCGTCGTCATCTGCAACCCGGCCAGTTCATCATCCTTCAGATTCAACAGTCGCTGCATCTGCTCCAGTTGCGCCTGCAGCTCTTCCACTCTGGACTTGAGCGTCAGCCCCTCCTCCAGAGCAGTCTGGCGCGCTTCCTGGGCGGCGATCAGATCCTCTCGCAACTGATCGGTTACCGCTGCCTGATCCGCGCCTTCCTCTACCCCCGCCTCCTCCTGGGGCCGTGCAGAGGCAATCTTCAGCTCGGCAGCCGGCACTGCCGGCTCTATTTCTGGTTGCTCACGGCGGACGACGGGTTGTGCATTCACCTCGGTACGGAAGGCACTCCTGGCCTCACCCGGTGTCAGTGCCATCACCTCTTCACGGGGCGGCACCTGTAATACCTTCCCGATCCTGAGCTTGTTGATGTTACGTTTGATAAAAGCCCGGGGATTGGCGTTGAACAGGGCCATCATCATCTGTTCCATGGTGGCGCCAGGCTGCCGCACCTGCTTTGCGATACCCCAGAGGGTGTCATTCGGACGGGTCGGGCCGTATTCGCCCGCCAATCCTTGCCCGGGATCGAATGCAGAAGCCGGCTGGGTGGCCTTTGCCAGGGAACGCCGCGGGGTCGCTGCCGCAATCTCCGGCCGGGCCACAGGTGCAGGCGGCCGGTCCAGGGTCACCGGGGGATCCAGCAGCACGGTATACTCCCGCAGCATCCGCCCTTGGGGCCAGTTCACCTCGACCAGAAAATCGAGGAACGGCTCCTTGACTGGCTTTCTGCTGCTCACCCGGATGACGGTGCGCCCATCTGGCCGCCGCTCTGGCTTGAACTTGAGATCTGCCAGGAAGTAGGGACGCTCCACCCCGGCCCGCTCGAAGGCATCTGGCGATGCCAGTTTGACCCGGATGTCCTCTATCTCTTCGTTTTCCACGGACAACAGTTCGATGTCGGCGTTGAGAGACTGGTTCAGCGCTGACTTCAGATGAATGTCGCCAAGACCGAGCGCGCAAACGCCAAACGGTGTGACGCCCAACGCCATGGCAATCGCCAGGGATAATTTACGAACCATGCACCACCCTTCCTGCTGCAGCCGCCTTTCAGGAGGCCCTTGGATTTAGGATAAACACCACGCCCCGGATCGCTGTCGCGGAGCGTGATTGCAAGAATAGACCTGATATTTACCCGCTAACCATGGATTGTAAATGATATTTCAGGAAAAACTGCAAAACAGATAAAAATTTCCTTCCCAGGATCTAAACACCTGATCTCTGTTTCATTCGAAAATCCATTCAGCGTTCCAAAAGGATTCTGAGCATACGTCTCAAAGGTTCGGCAGCGCCCCAGAGCAACTGGTCTCCAACGGTGAATGCCGAGAGATATCGACCACCCATCGCCAGCTTGCGCAGGCGGCCCACCGGAACCGAGAGCGTTCCCGTGACGACCGCTGGTGTCAGTTCCCTGATACTCCGTTCACGATCATTGGGCACCACCTTCACCCATGCGTTGGCGGATGCCAGAATTCCTTCGACTTCATCTATCGGCACATCACGGCGTAACTTGATAGTCAGTGCCTGACTGTGGGACCGCATGGCGCCAATCCGGACACAGATACCGTCGATCGGCAGCGGTTCGTTCTCCAGCCCCAGGACCTTATTGGTCTCGGCGCCGCCCTTCCACTCCTCTCGACTCTGCCCGTTCGGCAGCTGGGTGTCGATCCAGGGGATCAGACTGCCCGCCAGCGGCACCCCGAAGTTCTCAGTGGGAAACCGGTCACTGCGCAGGGTACCGGCCACCCGCCGGTCGATCTCCAGGATCGCCGAGGAGGGGTCATCCAGCAGCGGCCTGGCCGCCTCATGGATCGCCCCCATCTGCTCGATCAGCTCCCGCATGTTCTTGGCACCGGCACCTGAGGCCGCCTGATAGGTCATGGCAGTCACCCACTCCACCAGCCCCGCACCAAACAGGCCACCCAGGGCCATCAGCATCAGGCTGACGGTGCAGTTGCCACCGATAAAGTCTTTCACACCGGCATCCAGTGCATCTGTGATCAGGTTCATATTCACCGGATCCAGCACGATTACACTGTCCGGTTCCATTCGCAGGCTGGAGGCGGCATCGATCCAGTAGCCTTTCCACCCGGCCTCTCGCAGGCTGCCGAACACCTGTTTGGTATATGCGCCTCCCTGGCAGGTGACGATGACGTCCATGCCCCGCAGCTGCTCGATGTCGAGCGCATCCACGAGCGGCGCCGGGCCCCGGCCCACATCGGGGCCCGGCTGGCCCGTTTGAGAGGTGCTGAAAAACAGGGGCTCGTCGATCAGGTCGAAGTCTCCTTCTGCCTGCATCCGCTCCATCAGGACCGACCCGACCATCCCACGCCAGCCAACAAATCCGATACGTCTCATGGTGTTATTCCATCGTTCTCAATCAACCTTCACGCAGTGCAGCGGCCACTGCATCCCCCATCTCTACGGTGCCCACCTCGCGGGTTCCTGCCGAGAGGATATCTGCGGTGCGCAGACCATCGTCCAGCACCCGGTTCACCGCCCGTTCCACCCGGCCTGCCAGCTCCGGCTCATCGAAGGAGTAGCGCAGCAGCATGGCCACCGAGAGAATGGTTGCCAACGGGTTGGCCAACCCCTTGCCGGCGATGTCGGGGGCAGAGCCGTGGATCGGCTCATACATCCCCTTGCCGTTCGCGTCCAGCGAGGCCGAGGGCAACATCCCGATGGAACCGGTCAACATGGCGGCGCAATCGGAGAGAATGTCACCGAACATGTTGGTGGTCACCATCACGTCGAACTGTTTCGGTTCCCGCACCAACTGCATGGCAGCGTTGTCCACGTACATATGGGAGAGTTCCACCTGGGGGTTCTCCCGGCCGACGCGAATCGCCACTTCCCGCCAGAGTTCAGTACACTCCAGCACATTGGCCTTGTCCACGGAGCAGACCCGGCCATCCCGCTTGCCGGCGATATCCATCGCCACCCGTACGATTCGGTCGATCTCGGACTCCCGGTAGACGAGGGTGTTGAACCCCTCCTTTTCACCGTTGTCCAGGGTGCGCACCCCCCTGGGCTGACCGAAATAGATACCCCCGGTCAGTTCCCGTACGATCATGATGTCGAGCCCGGAGACCACCTTGGACTTCAAGGTGGAGGCTTCCGCCAGCTGGGGATAGAGGATCGCGGGTCGCAGGTTGGCGAACAGCTCCAGTTCGGAGCGCAGGCCAAGCAGCCCCTTCTCGGGGCGCACCGCGATATCCAGCGGTTCCCACTTGGGCCCCCCGACAGCACCAAGCAGCACCGCATCCGCCTGTTTCGCCAGTTCCAGGGTGACATCCGGCAACGGGTGGCCCGCTGCATCGTAGGCACTTCCCCCCACCAGGGCCTCGTCCAGATCTACATCCAGCCCAAATTCGTCCCTCAGGGTGGTCAGCACCTTGACTGCTTCAACCACGATCTCGGGACCGATTCCATCCCCCGGCAATACCAGAATCCGCTTACTCATTTCACTCAAACCTTCCCTTCATTTGTTCAGTTTAAATTTACCGTAGCCTTTCACGCACCAGCAGATGCCGCATTTTTACCACGAAGGACACGAAGAGCACGAAGAAAAAGTAACGTAACTATTCAGCGTACTTTTGGATATGGCACTGAGTGGTGATCATGGGCCATGCTGAACAGTTACAGGATAACAAAGCCTTCGTGCTCTTCGTGTCCTTCGTGGTCAATTTCAAACCACCTGATGAATGCCTCAGGCTCACTTTGCCTTGACGAACACCCAGGGGGCCGCTTCGCGTCGCTGTGCCTCGAACACCCGGATCTCATCGCTGTGCTTCAGGGTGAGACCGATATCGTCCAGCCCCTCCAGCAGACAATATTTGCGAAACTCATCCACCTGGAACGGGATCACTTCGCCGTCCGCCAGCGTCAAGGTCTGGACCGGCAGATCGATAGTGATCTCGAGAGGCCGCTCCCCACTCGCTTTCCCGAAAATAGAATCGATTATTTCACTATTTAAAACAATTGGTAAAATCCCATTCTTAAAGCAATTATTAAAGAATATATCTGCAAAACTCGGGGCCAGTATCACCCGGAACCCATAGTCAGCCAAGGCCCAGGGGGCGTGCTCCCGGGAGGAGCCACAGCCGAAGTTGTCCCGCGTCAGCAGCACCCTGGCCCCCTGGTAGCGGGAATCGTTGAGCACGAAATCCGGATTCAGGGGTCGGTTGGTGCAATCCATTCCGGGCTCGCCATGATCCAGGTAGCGCCACTCATCGAACAGATTGGGGCCGAATCCGGTACGCTCGATCGACTTCAGAAACTGCTTCGGGATGATGGCGTCGGTGTCCACATTGGACCGGTCCAGCGGCACCACACTGCCGGTGAATTTCTCAAATTTCTGCATCACGCTCTCCGTCACTTGTCCTGTAATTCTCTCACATCCACGAAATGGCCGACCACCGCCGCCGCTACCGCCATCGCCGGGCTTACCAGGTGGGTCCTGCTCCCTTTGCCCTGACGCCCCTCGAAATTCCGGTTGGAGGTGGAGGCGCAGCGGTCACCCGGCGCCAGCCGGTCTGCGTTCATCGCCAGACACATGGAGCAGCCGGGATCCCGCCACTCAAAGCCGGCGGCGGTGAATATCCGATCCAGCCCCTCCTCCTCCGCCTGACGTTTGACCAACCCGGAGCCGGGCACCACCAGGGCCTGGACCACACTCTCCACCACCTGCCGGCCTTCCGCCACCCGGGCAGCCGCCCGCAGATCCTCGATCCTGCCGTTGGTGCAGGAGCCAATGAACACATGGTCCACCTGTATCTCCCTGATCGGGGTACCTGGCTCCAACCCCATGTACTCCAGCGCACGCTGCATGCCGGCCGCCCGGGCCGGGTCCTCCTCTACCGCCGGATCCGGGATCTCCGCTGCCACCGGCAGCACCATCTCGGGTGAAGTACCCCAGGTCACCTGGGGCTGGATCCGCTCGGCTTCGATATGAAGTTCCCGGTCGAAACAGGCACCGTCGTCGCTGTGCAGCCGCTGCCAACTGGCTTGTGCACGCTCCCACATCTCCCCTGTGGGCGCATAGGGCCGGTCTCTGACATAGTCGCGGGTGGTCTCGTCCACCGCCACCAGCCCGGCGCGGGCACCCGCTTCGATGGTCATATTGCAGAGGGTCATACGCCCCTCCATGGAGAGGGCCCGAATCGCCTCACCGGCAAACTCGATGACGTAGCCGGTGCCGCCTGCCGTACCCAGTTCGCCGATGATGGCGAGGACGATATCCTTGGCGGTGACCCCCTCGCCCACTGACCCATCCACGTTTACCCGCATGCTTTTGGACTTTTTCTGGATCAGGCATTGGGTAGCAAGGACATGCTCCACCTCCGAAGTACCGATACCGAAGGCAAGTGCCCCGAAGGCACCGTGGGTGGAGGTGTGGGAATCACCGCAGACCACCGTCATCCCGGGCAGGACCAGCCCCTCTTCCGGGCCGATGACATGGACGATACCCTGTCGGATGTCTCCCATACCGAATTCGGCGATATCGAACTCCTCGCAGTTCCGGCCCAGGGTCTCCACCTGCAGTCGTGCAACCGGGTCCTCGATACCTTTGTCCCGGCCTCGGGTCGGCACATTGTGATCCGGCGTCGCCACCGCCGCCCCCGAACGCCAGGCCCTGCGCCCGGACAGCCGCAGCCCTTCGAAGGCCTGGGGGGATGTCACCTCATGTACCAGGTGCCTGTCGATATAGAGAAGCGCGGTACCGTCCTCATCGGTCCGCACCAGGTGCTCCTCCCAAAGCTTGTCATACAGCGTTCTTGAACTCATCTCTCTATCACCTCTTTCTGAAAAACTGCCCGCATTCCTCACAGCAAACAGCTTAGAGGCTGACATGATATAAAACAAATTCATCTTTTTTATTTTTACTATTCCAATATAGAATATATTAAATGGACATCAACGGCCTCACCGCATTCGTCACTGTCGCCCGTTCCGGCTCCTTCTCCCGGGCCGCCGGACAGCTCTACCTCACTCAGCCGGCGGTGAGCAAGCGGGTGGCCGCACTGGAGGAGGAACTCGGGATACGCCTGCTGGACCGGATCGGGCGCCGGGTGACACTGACCGGGGCGGGCCGGGAGCTCCTGCCCCGAGCGGAGGCTGTGTTGTTGGAAGTGGCCGACATCCGCCGCAGTGTCAGTAACCTGAGCGGCAGGGTGAGCGGTGCCCTGGTGATGGGGACCAGCCATCACATCGGCCTGCGACGACTGCCACCAGTTCTGAGAGCGTACAGCCGCGCCTTTCCTGAGGTACAGCTGGATATCCGCTTCATGGACTCAGAGTCCGCCTGCACCTCGGTGGAGAAAGGTGACCTGGAACTGGCGATCGTCACCCTGCCCCCACAACCGTCGGACAAGCTGGAGACTCGGGAGATCTGGGCCGATCCGCTGCTGTTCGTAGTGGGTCTGGGGCACCCGCTGGCATCCCACCCCCGGGCCGATCTGGAAACCCTCGCCCACTACCCGGCGGTACTCGCCTCCCGGGGGACCTACACCCGGGAGATCATGGAGCGGGCGCTGGCACCCAGCGGAGTAGGGATACGGATCGGTATGGAGACCAACTACCTGGAGACACTGAAGATGCTGACCAGTATCGGACAGGGCTGGAGTCTGCTGCCCGAGACCATGACCCGGGAAGGGGACCTGGTGACACTGCGGGTGGAGGGGCTGGAGCTGAGCCGCTCCCTGGGTCTGGTCACCCACTGCAGCCGTACTCTCTCAAACGCGGCCCGAGCGATGATCGATATCTGCCTGAGGGGATAGCATATAGAGTTCGGTACCCTATTAATCACGAGATAAAAGTGACGGAGCGCCAAACCGATGGGACGCTTCGCCCATGCCAACGCCGCCACGCCCGATCTCCGCCTTGCTCTTGCGGTAGACAAAGCGTGCCTTGGTGACCCGCCGGCACAGGTCTGGACGAGGGCCTCAGTGTTGAAGCTCAGCCGGAAGGTCATCTTGTACCTAGATCCTGGTCCAAGCCCCTGGCGGCTAGTACAGCAAACGCTAAGTCCCTACGAACATAATGTAGGTTGGGTTAGGCGCGCATCTCACTGATATTTCAAGTTATCACACACTTCTGAGCGCGCCGTAACCCGACACCCTGATACCTCGTACTTAACATTTGCTGTACTAGTGGGCCAACAAGCTCCTTTGGCTTTTTTTCTGACGACTTTAACCAAGCGAGGCTGACAACCAGCAACAGAGAGGCGATACTTTGGGGCATATACACATGGAGGGAAGGTCAATGTCGAACAAATCCGTCGCCGTTGTCACTGGCGCTTATCGTGGTCTGGGCTATGAAACCTGCCGCCAACTGGCAAAACTGGATTATAAAGTCATCCTCACTGCGCGCAGAGAG
>JAUXBK010000048.1 GCA_030619405.1 Sedimenticola sp.
CGGCGCAGATCACGTTCCACATACGCCGGAATCGGATCCCGCTGGGGATCGGCCTCCCGCTGGCGGGCAAGCCAGGTCTCGAGGTGCTCCTGGACCGCCTGGTAGGGGACCGTGCGCGCGGGGCGCCGTCGTTGGTAGACGCCGGGGGAGGTCCCCGCAGGTTCGGGATCCCCCGGCGCAGGGCATGGTTTCGACATCCGTGTCGGGTCCTGAACTAAGGCGATGCTGAGAGCCTGAACGGCCAGGCTCTAAGGGTCAATGATCGACAGGCGGGAATGGGACCGCGTTGTGATTTGCGAAGTCGACGGCTAGGCGGGCTCAGGCCATGGAGAGCGCTGTAAGTCATGCAGAACAACTCTGGAGTTGCCGTCTAAGCCTCGCTTTATTCCCTGTTGCGAGCTTTTCCAAAGTCTTAAACCTATGCTTATGCATAGGCAGAAAACGTACCAGTCGACACCCCCACCCACGACGAACGGGTGATTCTGAGGGAGGCATGGCACCTCTTTCTCCATGGCAGTCTGCCACAGCGGCCGGTGCGCCTGATCGGGGTGGGGATCAGCGACTGGCGAGAAGCAGCGGCAGAACCGTTGCAGCCCGACCTGTTCGACCCGCCCCGGAAACCGGCGCGGGATGAGCGGCTGCTGGAGACCCTGGACCGGGTCACGGAGCGGTTCGGGCAAGGGGTGTTGCAGTTGGGATGTGCGAACAAGGCCGGCAGACATGGGCCCTGGTGACGGCCGGCCGGCCCGGCAGTTGCGGTATCTGCAAGCCCGCATTTTCCCGTCGGGCCGACCCGTGGCTGGCAATGCGGCAGTGGCGCCACCGCACGCCCGCCTGTCCCGGAGCACACCGGTTGCCGCCGCCTGGCCGTGACCGGACTGCCGGCCTGAACCCGGCATGCGCTTGTTCTTCAAACTCATTCTCGGGCTGATCATGCTGAGCCCGGTGGCACTGGCCACCGTCGCCTGGTTCGCCCTGGAGGCACAGCCCATTGTCACCCCATCCCGGGCCCTCGACCACACCGACATCGCCCGCGCCCGGCAGGTGATCAAAGAGAACGACCCCCGCCGGTTGCCTGCCGGCATCCAGCGGACGGTGCGGATCAGCGAGCGCGATCTGAACCGGGTGGTCACCACACCGCTGCAGGGGATGCTCTATATCCTGACGTTCGGCATCGGCTCGATACTCGGGATGGCGCTGCCGTTCATGGATGCGGATTGGTTGACTCAGGTGATGCAGGACGACGGGGTTGTCGAGCAGCCACAGTGGCTTGTGGAGTGTCGTGAAACCACATGTCTCACGAGGATCGATAGTCCATTACTGCAGCAACTGAGAACCCGATACGGCAATGGGCTTCTGACTAGATTGGCGGCGCGTCTGACAGAGCTTGCACAATTGGCGGGGAATCTTCTGCCGGATAGGATGGCTATGGATGAAGGTGCGTCTGTTTACGCGAAAAATCCTGGAATCGGTTGGACAACCGCGGCGCGTGGGCAACTGTTGCACCGTGTATGCCTGGAAAGAGAGTGTATTGCTAGCTATCAGATTCTGGCATCTACGGAGTGGAATTTTCACCCACAGGGGGTGGCCGCAAGGAGCTTGGCCACACTGCATGGAGAGACGAAGCAAATTACCCGGCAGGCAAAATTATTGATTAATACCATCGATCCCTGTGTCGGTTATGAATTGAGTATTGGCTGATGCATGAGATGTCACTGTGTGAGGGTGTCTTGCAGGTCCTGGAAGACAATGCAAAAAGCCAGGATTTTAAGCAGGTGAAGACCGTCTGGCTGGAGATCGGCAGGCTGTCCGGGGTTGAGGTGGATGCCATGCGTTTCTGTTTTGATGCCGTTATGCGGGACACACTGGCCGACCATGCCAGATTGGAGATTATTGAGATTCCGGGGCAGGCATGGTGTATGCAGTGCGCAAAAACCGTACAGGTGCGGCAACGTTTTGACCAGTGCCCGGATTGTGCCAGTTACCAGTTGCAGGTAACGGGAGGTGATGAAATGCGGATCAAAGAGCTGGAGGTTGAATAATTTGTACGGCATTCGGATGCGCTGAGAGTGAGACCAAAATCGAGGGACGGTCCCCGCGATCATTGCAAGAGAACGCGATGAGAAAGTCGTGATCGCGCTGCTGAATCCGGGCACCGTGGTCGGTACCTGGCTGTTCATGGCCGGGCAGACCGAGCCTTGAACGCACCTGAACGGCTATCCGCCCGTATCAGCTTCGAACAGTGCTGTTATCGCCGCGTCAGATAGCGGGCGGCTGAAGAGGTATCCCTGGGCAAAATCACAGCCTTGTGCGGCCAGAAGCTCCAGCTGGGCCCGCGTCTCCACACCCTCTGCCACCACTTTCAAACCCAGACCGTGAGCCATGGCGATGCAGGCATTGACCAGTTCCCGATCAGCTGAATCTACAGTGATGTCGTTGACAAAGCTACGGTCAATCTTCAGCACGTCGAATGGATATCTGCGCAGATAGCTCAACGACGAGTAACCGGTACCGAAATCATCCATGGCAATACTCACCCCCAGCCTGCTCAGAGCGGCCAGCGCATCATCGATATGGGCATGTCCGCTCATCAACACGCCCTCGGTTATCTCCAGTTCCAGGGCGTCATGCGGAACACCGGAGCAGGATAAGGCATCTTCGATGAATGGCACCAGGCTGGGATCACGAAACTGACGCGGAGACAGATTGACGGCCATGATCAATGGCTGTTCACGATTCTGCTGCCACCTGGCAGCCATGCGGAGCGCCTCGGTCAACACGAACTGACCAATCGGTATGATCAGCCCGGTCTGTTCAGCGATGGGAATAAACTCCCCAGGGGAAATCTCCCCCAGTGCCGGATTGTGCCATCGGAGCAGGGCTTCAATGCCGTTGGTCTGGCCACTGCCCACATTCATCTGGGGTTGGTAGCAGAGGCTGAACTCACCACGGCCCAAGGCACCGAGCATCTGCTCTTCCAGGATCAGTCTGCGGGAAACCCCCTCGTTCATGGAATCGGTAAAATAAGTGTAGGTATTGCGTCCCTGATCCTTGGAGTAGTACATGGCAGAGTCCGCGTTTCGCAGCAGCACCGATGCACAATCACCATCATCCGGATATACCGCAATGCCGATGCTGGCGGTTAGAATCAACTCACGCCGTTCGATTCTGAAAGAGCTTCTAATGCCATTGAGCAGATTTTCCGCAACCGGCCGGGCGTCCGCTGCATCTTTGAGCCCACCAAGTAATATGATGAACTCGTCACCCCCGAGGCGACCCACCGTATCGCTGCTGCGGACCGAATGATGCAGGCGCCTGGCCGCCTCTATCAAAAGCCTGTCGCCGATATCGTGACCCATGGTGTCATTGACCTTCTTGAAGTCATCGAGGTCCAGAAACAGCACGGCCACCTTCTCTCCGTCACGACTGGCCTCGATGACCAGCTGAGACAGCCGGTCGAGGGCCAGAAACCGGTTGGGCAGGTCGGTCAACGCATCGAAATGCGCCTGGTGCAGGATTCTCTCCTCCTGCTGTTTACGCCGCGAGATATCCTGCTTTACCGCCAGGTAATGGCAAGTGGCACCGGACTCGTCCATCACGGGTGCGATGTGTGCCTGCTCCCAGAAAATCTCACCATTCTTCTTCCGGTTCTGAAGCTCCCCCTGCCATGCCTTGCCGCTGATAATGGTTCGCCACATCTCCTGGTAGACGGCCACCGGGGTTCTATGGGACTTGAGCATGCGGGTATGCTGCCCCAGCACCTCCGCCGAACGGTAGCCGGTAACCCGCTCAAAGGTGCTGTTGACATATTCAATGCTGGCGTCAGAGTCGGTAATCACCACTGACACCGGGCTCTGCTCGACAGCCTGCGACAACAGGCGGATCTGCCCCTCCGCCCGCTTGCGCTCAGTAATGTCACGACCGACCCCCAGTATGCCGATCAGTTCACCATCCCGGGAAAACATTGGCGTCTTGATCGTTTCCAGCAGTTCCTTGTGCCCGTCGTCGGCATAGACGACCTGCTCTTCATTCAAACAGGGTTTGCCGATGGCCATTGCAGCCAGATCCTTTTCACGGAAGAAATCCGCCAGTTCCGGATCGATGAAATCATGGTCGGTCTTACCCACTATCAGGCTTCTTTCGGCACCAAAAAAACGCTCGAACTTGAGGTTGCAGTCCAGGTAGATCCCGTCCGGGTCTTTCAGCCATATGAGGTCGGGAACCGTCTCGATCATGGTACGAATGTGGGCTTCACTCATCCGCAGGCGCCGATTGAGGTGCAGCAGGCTGTAGTTGCGCCAGGCGATTGCCACAGTCAGTATCATGATCAGGGCTACCCCCATACCCCAGGCGATTCGCTTCAAGGTCCAGAACAGCTCCGGCTTGCCATACCATTTCTGATAGTCCACCAGATACTGCA
Source organism: Sedimenticola sp. (assembly GCA_030619405.1). Classification (GTDB taxonomy): domain Bacteria; phylum Pseudomonadota; class Gammaproteobacteria; order Chromatiales; family Chromatiaceae; genus JAUXBK01. The sequence goes on from JAUXBK010000048.1 coordinate 4,421, forward strand.
TGGACCCGGTATACTCAGAGATGACCGGATCGAGCCTGGCTGCCAGCGTCTGGTCCGCCTTCCGCAACAGGAAACCACGCTTCAGCTCCATCAGTGGTGTTCCGACCACCTTGATATGATCGTCACCGATATTCATCAGCCGCATCTTCCGTTTCAGTACCGGCTCGGGAAAGACGAAGGCATCCACATCGCCAGCCAGCAGCTGGAACAGCGCAGAATCGATATTTGGGAACGGGACCAGTTCCAGCCCCGGGATGGCCGCCAGCCGGGTCTGCGCAGCGCTCTCGCCGATCACCGCCACCCGATGACCCGGCAGAGAATCGATGCCCAGAATGCTCTGGTTACCGGCACGCACGAAACAGGAGACTGGAATGACCTCCATGACTTCGGAGAACAGGAATTCCGCACTGCGTACCGGGCTGATACCGATACCGGGAATCAGATCCGCCTCACCGCTGCGTACCGCCTGCATCGCCTTGGCCCAGTTCTCCAGTGGCAGATACTGCACCGTCAGACCGCTGCGTCTGGCAACGTACTCCAGGATGTCGATGGCGAAACCGGCAGGATTACCCTTCTGGTCCCGGGTATAGAGCGGGGGGAAATCGTTCAGCACCGCCGCGGTGATCACCTGGGCTTGGGAGGAATCGGGTACCATTCTGCCGGTTGCATGGATAACCGGTAGCAGCAGGCAGATCAGCAGCACAAGGAATTGACGGATTTTCTGGTGGCCCGGGTTACTCAACGCCTGTCTCCATGCCTGTCCTTTGCCAGTATGCTACGCCCGCACAATAAACTGCCCCGCCATAAGCGGCGGGGAATTGGCCCTGAGGGATTCAACAAATGCCTGAAAATTCTCCGGTTTTTGTGCAGCCCCACAGCGTTTACAATCGCTTGATTCTACCAGTTTGCGGCTGATTCCGGGCAACATGAAATTCAAGGAGCCCTACGCCTGGAAGAAACAGAGAGTCGATGTCGCCATCATCGGGGCCGGCAGTACCGGCCCTTGGTGCCGATTTACGACCAACGCCGGGGCAGCCCGCAGACCCCTTCTATCCGTTGGAGCTTCCGCTGGACGACGATAACAACCTGACCCTAGTAGCTGGTTGCGACCAGCCGGCCAAGGGGCATGTCACAGATCTCAGCAGGAGACTGCTGCTCCCTGACGGCAGACCGGCCGGCAGGTACAGAAACTCTTTTGAACCAATATCCCGGTAGCCCAGCTGGGCCCGAGCTTTACACCACGTGCCGCTGGAGATGAGTGTGCGGTAGAGGGAAGCGGCCAGAGGGCGGGGGTGTGCGCCGAGCAGATCGGCGGGGTTCCAGTCGGGCATAATGCCAAGCAAGTTTTTATATGCAGGCCGAGTGGAACCTTGCCCAGTTAACGGCTTATCTGAACACCTGGTCTGCGGTCAAACATTATACACAAATGACCGGAAATACACCGCTCAAGCTGATAGAGGATGTATTACAACCGGCATGGGGTGACCTGTCACGGCCTGCACCTATACAATGGCCGTTACTATTCATGTCGCAGTCAAACCGTCTGAGGGATAATGACGACAGACCAGATACTGCTGTTCGAGTTGCTCTCCTTTGTCTTCGTGTTCCTGATCTGGGGACGCTGGCGCTACGACCTGGTCGCATTCGTTGCATTGATCGCTGCGCTGCTGCTGGGGCTGGTGCCAAAGGAGGAGGCCTTTTCCGGCTTTGGCCATCCGGCCACGATCATTATTGCGCTGGTACTGATCGTCAGTAAAGGTCTGTCAAACTCTGGTGCCATCGAGCTGATCGCCAAGCAGGTCAGCCGTTATGCGGTTTCTCTACAGTCTCATATTGCTGCGATGGCGGGTATTGCAGCAACCCTGTCTGCCGTTATGAACAATGTTGCCGCACTGGCGATGCTGATGCCGGTGGACATCCAGGCAGCGGCGAAGGCGAAGCGCAGTCCCTCCCTTACGTTGATGCCACTCTCTTTTGCATCGATACTGGGCGGCCTGATCACCTTGATTGGAACACCCCCCAATATCATCATCGCCGAGTTTAGACAGAGTTCACAGGGTGAAAGCTTCGGTATGTTTGATTTTGCTCCGGTGGGACTGGCGTGTGCGGTGGTCGGTGTCCTGTTTGTTGCACTGGCGGGCTGGCGGCTGCTGCCAAAAGACCGCGTCAGCCATGATTCTGCACAGGAGCTGCTTGATGTCAGTGGCTATATTGCAGAACTGCATGTGCCGGAAGGATCACCCGCCATTGGAAAGCGCGTGCGGGATCTTGATGAGAGTGCCGATGAGAGCGATGTTGCGATTATTGGCCTGGTTAGGCGTGGCAAACGTCTACCGGGACAGGCAAGACTCACCGAGGTCCGTGACGGTGATATCCTGGTGGTCGATGCCGCCCCGGAGGCGATGGATAAATTCGTCGGTGCGCTCAAGCTCGACTACTCAAGCAAGGGCAAGGACACCAGTCCGTTGAGCAGTGAAGACATGGCACTGTGGGAAGTCGTTGTTCCAGAAGGGGCACGGGCCGATGGGCGCACAGCACAGTCCTTGCAGCTGCAGTACCGGCACGGTGTTACGTTACTTGGCGTATCGCGCCAGGGTAAACAATTCCGTGAACGTGTACGTCATCTGGAGATCGAGGAGGGTGACGTGCTGCTGTTATACGGTGCCAACGATATGTTGGCAGAGATTAGCATCTGGCTTGGCACTTTTCCGCTAGCGGGCCGAAGTACCGACCTGATCCAGCGTCATAAGGCGTGGCTGGCTGTCGGCTTGTTTACAGCGGCAATCGCTACTGCCAGCTTCGGGATGGTGTATCTGCCGGTCGCGCTGGCGGTCGTGGTTATCAGCTATATACTGTTCAACATAGTGCAGGCTCGGCATGTCTATGACTCCATCGAGTGGCCTGTCATTGTGTTGCTGGGCTCGATGATACCGATTGGCGGCGCACTGGAATCAACCGGCGGGACAGCCTTGATTGCCGATGGGATTACCAGTTTGTCGGCAGGTTATTCACCGGTCGTGGTGCTGGTTCTGCTGATGGTGATTACCATGACCCTGTCGGATGTCATGAACAATACCGCGACAGCCGTTATCGCAGCACCGATTGCAGTCGATATTGCCAACCGTCTTGGGGTCAGCGCCGATCCTTTCCTGATGACGGTTGCCGTGGCTGCATCCTGTGCATTCCTGACGCCAATCGGCCACAAAAACAACACTCTGATCATGGGGCCTGGTGGTTACCGCTTCGGTGACTACTGGCGTATGGGACTGCCACTCGAGATACTCGTCATCATCGTATCGATTCCAATGATCCTGTGGGTGTGGCCGTTATAAAAAAGCAATCAATAGATTTAGAGGTAGTCAAACGTTACCTGCTCGAACTTCAGGACAACATCTGCAATGGTATTGCGGATGCTGATGGTAAAGTATCTTTCGAAGAAGATGCCTGGGAGCGTGAAGGCGGCGGGGGTGGTCGCACACGTGTGCTGACAGATTGGAATAATAGGGGACAGACCACGGTTTTTCTGCTAGTTTAACAAGAGTTAGGGCGGCGGGTTACTCCAGGTGAATCAGGGCGGCCGAGGAAGAGGAAACAGCTGGATTCCCGGGACTTGTTCGGCAAGGAGTGACGGACCAAAACCGTGGTCTGTCCCCTATGATAGGGACAACATCCGTTACGCGGCAAAATAGATGGGGCCATCGAAAACATCCCAGTGATCATCTACTTTTCTGAAACCAATTCGCATGCCGCTCAAACCGAGCCGTTGCTTGCTTGGATCAGACGAAACGATTTCTGCCTGTAGTGACAAGTGGATCGTGCCTTCTTGAAACTGGGGTGGCTGAAAATGCAGATAGACGGTATCACCCTCAAGCACCGTCTGCGCACGGACCTCGTCTTTGCTTAGCACGCGTATGAGAATACTAAGGCTATTAAACGAGATATGCGCTTCAAGGTTCTCATCGAGCAATATGACGGGCTTATGCTCGTTGATAATCGGCAAGTCCGGGATATGAATGCGCTGATCGGTTCCAGGCAAGGCCTCCCCGAGTAATGCAGCACGCAGTATTAATCCTTGAAGGTATCCTAACACAGGGTCGACGATTATTGGTTGTGTTGGTTCGCCTGGCGTCATTCTGGTCACACTCTGCCTTGTAAAGGGTGCGGGTGGTTGGCAAGCACGCTTCCACACCCACACCATATCTACAACTAACTACAAACAGCTAGACTGTTGACTACGGTCTAGGAGTACCACTTGTGCTACATGCGGTTGTTGGTGCCACGCACAAAACAATCGAGGCGGTTAGCAGACCAAGAGGCAACGGTAGGCGCGCCGATAATTACGCCACGTAAATCTTCCCATTCGTGCCACTGTGCACCCGTACCATAGAGCTCTTGGATTCCTCCAACATCGTCGGAGTGGAGATAGCGATGCGGGCCGGAGTAATAGGGATACATCAACGCGCCGTTGACCGTTGAATGCGCGAGTCCCAATGCATGCCCGAATTCGTGGGCAAGCACACTTACCAGATCGGTCCCTGAAGGTGGTAAATTAACCGACCAGGTTTCTGCATCATCCAAATGAGTATCACCCGCAATGGCACCCCCGTTTGGTGGTGGATAAAACGCATGGGCAAACGTTCCACTGGGACCATCAAAGGGGCTTCCGTCACCGTGGTTGCCAGTAACAAACCGGATAACGATGTCGGGATTGCTACTCATCGAAACCTCTTGGAACGAGAGGGGTGTTACCGCACTCCATAATCCAAACGCTTGCGTCACGGCGCTGCGGATCTGACCGGCAGACAAGTCGGAGCTGAATTCGTTGAATCCATAGGTTAAATTAGTTTTGTTCCATTTGTTTCCTTGCAATACATACTCAGCGGTATCTGGAAAACCGCAGCGGGGCTGACCCATCAAACCCAGAGTTGCAGTGTCGAATTCGCCCGTCACCGGTAAGTGGTGATACTCCTGGAAGCGCTGTAAGGCTTGCTTCGTATTGTCGTCGAATGTCCCGAATGCTGGGGGTGGTGCAGCGGCCTGTGACCGTGGAACCCCAAAGCTATCGAGGATATCGGATTCCAGATATCCGAACTTGCTCAAGTAGCGTTGAAGACGCGTAACATCGTCCCCCTGATCGCCTGACTTCAAGCTTGCAACACGAGGAAGGGTATCTGTGTTAATTAGGGGACAGACCACGGTTTAGAAGAACCACTGCTATTCAATACCCTCGAAACCGTGTTCTGTCCCCTAATACTCCAATACTTGTCGGCGGGCTTGCCCCGTCAGAATCCTCCACGCTCAGCTACTTCGACAAGGTCGAAAAGGTGGCAACCGCGCAGGAGGTAGTGCTCTCAGTGTGGGGTTCCGTACGGCGCGACTTTAACGATCTGCTGATTGATGCCTATATCCAGATTCCGGAGTCTACTGTCAACCGGTACATGACCACGACGATTCCATTCGCCGGGGGCCTGGTTGCCCGTCTGCGACCGCGGGGCGGATGGCGGGGTGGTGGCTCATGGGGTTCGCCGATGTGATCCAGGATCTGGTGGACGGAGGCGGTCTCGGTGATGAACGCGATGAATGGATATTCTCAAGGCAATGACCGGCGCTGGCCAGCTGGGTATCCGGGAGGTGTCCAGGAAGGTGGGGCGGGACGTGAGCGCCGTCCACCGGGATCTCCAGACGCTGATCGTTGCGGGTATCGTTGACCGGACAGACGACGGGAAGGTGGTGTTCCCCTATGACGAAATCCATGTGGATTTCACCTTGAGGGGTGTGGCATAAAACCTAGATCCTGCAAGTGCTCACACGAGAAGGCGATCAGAAAATCATGCCCGCACTCTTCGCAGTAGGCACGGGCGAAACCGTACGCCAAGAACTCCGCAGCAGGCCGGCTTTCCCCTTGGGCTGAGGTCACGATGATGTTTCCGCGAATCCGAATGATGAACTCAAAACCCAGGGTATGGCGCAAAAACCCAAACAGCTTTTGGTCACCAAATCCTCGATCCGCTAATAGGGTCACCTTTTCAAGCTGTGAACCGGCACAGGATAGCATGGCGTTCACCCGATGTACCCGGCACTTTCAGCGCTACGGTCTCCACCTTCACCCCCCGCACTTTCAGCTGATCGATCTCCTCCTGGGGGACCGCCCCTTTCATGGCCAGCAGCAGCCCCGATTCCCCCACCAGGCCGGTAGTGAGGTCGACCATCTTAGGCAGCGGAGCGAAGGCCCGGGCGGTGACCGTGTCGAAGCGTTGTTCCGGGCGCCACAGCTCCACCCGCTCCTGCACCACCTCCAGGTTCTCCAGCCCCAGCTCCATCTTTGCCTGGCGCACGAAGCGGGTCTTCTTGCCGTTGGAGTCGAGCAGCACGAAGCGAAAATCGGGGCGGGTGATCGCCAGCGGGATACCCGGCAACCCCGGGCCGGTGCCCACGTCCAGCACTCGAGGTCCCCGGACCAGGGGCAGTATGGAGAGAGAATCCAGCAGCTGACGGGACACCATCTCGGCGGGGTCACGGATCGCCGTGAGGTTGAAGGTGCGGTTCCAATGCGCCAGCAGGGCGAGATAGTCAAGCAGCTTCTGTTGCCGGGTCTGGTCCAGTTTCAACCCCATCCGGGACAACCCCTGTTGCAGCTGTCCAGACCAGAACGGCTGGATCTCTGCCACGGCCATCAGGCGGACCGCCGCTTCAGGTGGATCAGCAGCAGGGAGATGGCGGCCGGGGTCACGCCCGGTATCCGGCCCGCTTGACCGATGGTGACCGGGCGGCTGCGCAGCAGTTTTTCGCGCACCTCGGAGGAGAGGCCCCGGACCTGCGCAAAGTCGAAGGTCCCCGGCAGTCTGACCGCCTCGTTGGCGCGCACCCGGTCGACCTCCGCCTGCTGACGCCGGATGTAACCCGCGTAGCGGGCCTGTATCTCCAGTTGCTCCGCCACCCGAGGATCATCGACCCCGGGACCGATACCCGGCAGCCCCTGCAGGCCCCGGTAGTCCACTTCCGGCCGGGCCAGCAACTCGAGTGCCCGGGCCTCCCGGGAGAGGGTGACGCCCAGCTTCTCCGCCAGTGCCTCCCCGGCGGGGGTGCCCGGGCGGATCAGGATATCCTGCAACCGCTGGCGCTCCTGTTCGATCGCCTCCCGTTTTCGCTCGAACGCGGCCCAGTGGTCGTCCGGCACCAGCCCCAGCCCCCGCCCCTGTTCGGTCAGACGCAGATCCGCGTTGTCCTCCCGCAGCAGCAGCCGAAACTCGGCGCGGCTGGTGAACATGCGGTAGGGTTCCCGGGTACCCTGGGTCACCAGATCGTCCACCAGCACCCCCAGGTAGGCCTGATCCCGCCGGGGAACCCAAGGCTTCCGTTCCCGCAGCTTCAGCACCGCATTCAGGCCCGCCAGCAACCCCTGGGCCGCCGCCTCCTCATAGCCGGTGGTGCCGTTGATCTGGCCGGCGAAGAAGAGTCCCTCGATGAAGCGTGTCTCCAGCGTCGGCGCCAGATCCCGGGGATCGAAGAAATCGTATTCGATGGCGTAACCGGGGCGTGTGATATGGGCCCGTTCGAAACCCTTCATGGAGCGCACCAGCGCCTGCTGCACGTCGAAGGGGAGGGAGGTGGAGATACCGTTGGGGTAGACCTCGTTGCTCTGCAGCCCCTCAGGTTCGATGAATATCTGGTGGGAGTCTTTGTCTGCGAAACGCACCACCTTATCCTCTATGGAGGGACAGTAACGGGGGCCCACTCCATCGATAACGCCGGTGTACATGGGCGAGCGGGACATGCCGCCGCGGATGATCTCATGGGTCCGTTCATTGGTGTGGGTGATATGGCAGCTCACCTGCCGGGGGTGCTGCTCCCGACTTCCCAGGAACGAGAACACGGGCACCGGGTGATCCCCTGGCTGCTCCTCGAGTCCGCTGTAGTCGATACTGCGGCTGTCGATACGAGGTGGTGTCCCGGTCTTGAGACGTTCCACCCGGAACGGCAGTTCCCGCAACCGCTGTGCCAGGACGTTGGCCGGGGGGTCACCGGCACGGCCACCCTGGTAGCTGCTGAGGCCAATGTGGATCAGACCGCCCAGGAAGGTACCGGTGGTCAGTACCACCGAGCGTGCCTGGAACCTGAGCCCCATCTGGGTGACCACGCCGGCGACCCGGTCGCCCTCGAGCATAAGGTCGTCCACCGACTGCTGGAACAGCTCCAGCCCCGGCTGGTTCTCCAGCGCCTGACGCACCACCGCCCGGTACAGCTGACGGTCGGCCTGGGCCCGGGTAGCCCGCACCGCCGGCCCCTTGCGGGCGTTGAGGATACGAAACTGGATCCCCGCCCGGTCGGCCGCCTTCGCCATCAACCCGCCCAGGGCATCCACCTCTTTGACCAGGTGCCCCTTACCGATACCGCCGATGGCGGGATTGCAGCTCATCTGTCCCAGGGTCTCGATATTGTGGGTCAGCAGCAGGGTACGCGCACCCATCCGGGCCGCCGCCAGCGCCGCCTCGGTGCCAGCATGGCCACCACCAACCACGATCACGTCATAGGTTTCACTGTAGCGCATCATCATCTGTCATTTGAGATGCCGGGAGCCGGCATCGATATTCCAGACCTCAACACCATGATTAGATCATGGATATATAACTTATTAGTTCTAATAAAAAAATACATTTTCAGACGAAAATTGGACACTCTGCAACGAGTACAGCCCGTTGCCGGCACCA
>JAUXBK010000001.1 GCA_030619405.1 Sedimenticola sp.
GGCTGGATTTCACGCTCGAATTCGTTAAATATGGCCAATATTCGCCTCATTCGAGCGAAAAATCCCGCTCGGCCCCACGTCCGCTCGCTACGGTCCCCATTCTCGGACAGCCTCCTAATCGTGGAAAGCCGCATAGATCTGCTCTGCCAACTGGCTGCTGATACCCGGTACCCGGGACAGATCCTCCACGCCCGCCCTGGACACCCCCTGCAATCCTCCCAGCCGTTTCAGCAGGCGCTGGCGTCGCTTCGGACCTATTCCCGGGATCGACTCCAGGGTGGAAGTACTGCGGTCGCGCGCCCTTCGCTGTCGATGGCCGGTGATGGCGAAACGGTGTGCCTCGTCGCGGATCTGCTGGATCAGATGCAGCGCCGGTGAATCTGCCGGCAGTATAATCGGCACCTCTTTCCCGAACAAGAAGAGCTGCTCCATACCCGCCTTTCGATCCGCCCCCTTGGCTACCCCGATCAGCACTACTCCGGTTACTGCAAGTTCCTCGAACACTTGGGCCGCCGCACTCAGCTGGCCCTTCCCGCCATCGATGAAGAGTATATCGGGAAGTCGTCCCTCCCCCGCCTGCAGCCGGCGGTAACGCCGGCTCAGCGCCTGTTCCATGGCAGCGTAGTCGTCTCCGGGTACTATCCCTTCGATATTGAAGCGCCGGTAGTCCGATTTGACCGGTCCCTGCTGATCGAAGACCACGCAGGAGGCCACCGTCAGCTCTCCACCCGTGTGACTGATATCGAAGCACTCCATCCGGGTCGGGGCATCTTCCAGGCCTACTGCCGTCTGCAGCGCCTCCACGCGCCGCTGCATACCATCCCGGCTGGCCAGGCGTGCCTGCAGTGCAAGACGGGCATTCTGAAGCGCCATCTTCAGCCAGCGGGCCCGGTCTGCGCGTACCGCATGGCGTATGCTCACCCGGCGCCCGGCCTGATCACCCAGCACCTCCTCCAGCAGTTTTCGATCCTTCGGTTCACTGCTGACGACGATTTCACCCGGGATCTGACGACCGATGTAGTACTGCCCCAGGAAGGCAGAGAGTATCCGGGCCTCCTTCTCCCCTTTTGGAATACGGGGAAAGAAGAGCTTGTTGCCGAGATTGTGTCCATGGCGAATGAAAAACAGCTGAACACAGGCAACTCCTTCGCTGACCGCGCAGGCGAGGATATCCAGGTCACCCCGCTCACCGCTGACGTACTGACGCTCCTGAATACGGTTCAGGGTAGCAATCTGATCCCGGTAGCGGGCCGCCTGTTCGAACTCCAGGGCTTCGGCGGCCCGTTCCATGCGTTTTACCAGACCATTGACGATCCGGTCGGCCCGCCCCTCCAGAAACAGAACCGCATCCTGCACCTCCTCACCGTACTGCGCCTCGGTTACCCGCCCGACACAGGGTGCTCCGCAACGCTTGATCTGATACTGGAGACAGGGCCGGGAACGATGACTGTAGAAGCTCTCTTCACACTGTCGTACCGGAAACAGTTTCTGCATCAGCCGCAGGGTCTCCCGCACCGCCCCGGCACTGGGGTAGGGACCGAAGTAACGCCCCTTCTCTCGTTTTGCGCCACGGTGGAAGGCGAGCCGCGGAAAAGGCCCTTCGGAGAGAAAGATGTAGGGGTAACTCTTGTCGTCCCGCAACAGGATATTGTAACGGGGCTTGAGGGACTTGATCAGGGTGTTCTCGAGGATCAGCGCCTCGACTTCGGTGTGTGTCACCGTCACCTCGATACTCTGGATCCGGGCAACCAGCACCTGCAGACGCCGGTTGAGGGAGTGCGAGAAATAGCTGCCCACCCGCCGTCTCAGGTTCCGTGCCTTGCCTACGTAGAGCACATTCCTCTCGCCGTCCAGCATCCGGTAGACGCCTGGGCGGCTGGTCAAGGTCGCGAGAAAGGCCTTGTGATCGAAACCTTCAGGTAACTTTTCCTCTCCCATGCCCGGATTATACGGGGTCCCGAGGGCGTGTGACATGCGGGCCTGACCTAGCCTACATGCTTTCTCTCAGCATCTCCCTGGCGCTGGCGAACACCGAGCGAAACATCTCGGGTGTGAGCCGCCGAGTCTGGGTGTTGTAACGGCTGCAGTGGTAAGAGTCGATCAAACGCAGTCCGCCAGGCAATAGATGTACCTGCTCATGGCCGAAACGCTGCGCAGACAGTTTCACCCCCACCGCCTTGAGCACCGCATTGTGTGCGATGGCGCCCAGTGCCATCAGCAGGCCACCTTCGGGCAGGCTGTCGAGCTCTTCCCTCAGAAAGGGGTTGCAGCTGTTGATCTCATCACCCTTCGGTTTGTTCTGGGGCGGCAGACACTTCACTGCATTGGTGATGCGGCAGTTGAACAGTTGCAGACCATCGCTGCCGGAAATGGACTCCGGGGCGCTGCTGAACCCATATCGGTACAGCGTGTCGTAGAGCAGGATGCCGGCAAAGTCGCCGGTGAAGGGGCGTCCGCTGGCATTGGCCCCATGCATGCCCGGGGCCAGCCCGACGATCAGCAGTTGCGCTCGGGGGTCCCCGAACGGGGCGACCGGGCGAGCGTGATACTCCGGATGCGTCTGCCTCACCTGGCCCAGGAACCGGGACAAGCGCGGGCAGCGCCGACAATCGATATCAAAACTCATCGCGGGTGTCTCAGTTGCCGATCAGCCCGTAACGCAGGGCCAGGTGGGTCAGCTCCACATCGGTACCCACCTGGAGTTTCTCGAACAGGCGGTGGCGATAGGTACTGACTGTCTTGGGGCTCAGACAGAGAGCATCGGAGATATCCTGGGTCTTGCGCCCCTGGGTGATCATCAACAACACCTGCATCTCCCGCTGTGAGAGGGCGTTGAAGGGGGATTCGGGATCGACGCCCGAAAGACGGGCCAGTGTCAGTTTCTTGGACACCTCGCTGGAGATGAAAGGACGCCCCGCCGCAACGATGCGGATCGCCTCGAACATCTCGTCCGCCGGGCACCCCTTGGTCAGATATCCGAGCGCGCCGGCCGTGTGGAGCTGATCCGGGAAGGGGGCATCCGTGTGCACTGTCACGGCGATGATCTGGGTTCCGGGTGAGAAGCGCTTGATCTTGCGGGTCGCCTCGATGCCACCGATCCCCGGCATACTGACATCCATCAGCACCAGATCCGGCTGCAGTCTCTGTACCTGTTCCACTGCCTGCTCGCCACTCTCCGCCTCCCCCACCACCTCTATCTCGGGATCACTGGAGAGAATGTGGCGAAAACCGGTTCGAACCAGTTCATGATCGTCAACGAGCAGCACCCTGATCATACATTCTCCATCAAGACACATAGGAACCAATTACCATAGCAAACGCTGGCTGCTTTCTCAATGGAGTGATTTTTAAAGAAAAATGGAGTTCAGGTAGTCAACCTTCGGTAGATATCCGACACCTTGAGGGGCAATATTCTGACATCGTCGATGACAGTGTAGGCCGCCGGTCCATAGAGGCGGGGCAGATAGTCCCTGGCCTGCTCATCGATGGTGATGCAGTAGGGATGCACCCCCTCCCGCCGTGCCTCGATCAATGCCCGCCGGGTGTCCTCGATGCCATAATCGCCCCGATAGCTGTCGTAGTCGTCCGGTTTGCCGTCGGAAAGGGTGATGAGCACCCGGGTCCGGGCATCCACCTCGCTCAACACCCGGGTCAGGTGACGTATGGCAAACCCCATGCGGGTGTAGTCATGGGGCCTGATGCCGCTGATGCGGGCCTTCACCTCCGCCGCATAGGGCTCGTCAAAATGTTTGATGTGATACAGCTCGCAGCGTTTGCGGGTGATACTGGAAAATCCGTAGATGGCATATCTGTCTCCCAGGGTCTCCAGGGACTCGCACAGCAGCACCAGGGACTCCCGCTCCGCATCGTTGATCCACCCCTTGGTGGAGCCGCTCATGTCCACCATGAAGATCACCGCGATATTGCGCTCGGTCCGATGCATCCGGGTAAACAGCCGCTCCGACATCTCCCGCCCGTCCCGTGCATCCGCCAGTGCCTCCACCAGGGCATCCAGATCCACGTTGTCACCGTGGTTCTGGCGCTTCAGCAGCCGGTTCTCGTCACGCATCGCCTCGAAGATGCGGCGCAGGTGTTTCACCAGCCCGACATAGCGCTCCAGGGTCTCCTCGACGAATCCGTCATAGACCGGCGTTACGCTCTTCTCCCGCACGGCGCACCAGTTCTTGCGGTAGTGCTGGCGGCGGTAGTCCCACTCCCGGTAGAGATGGGCCCCCTCCTCATGGTAGACCCCGCTCCAGACATCGTCCGGGTCGGTCACCTCGTCCTGGAACAGGGCCGGGTCATACGCACCCGGTCCCGCCGGCTCCAAGTACGCATCAGGTATCTCGCCCAGATCCACGATAATGGAGCTGATCAGCCCCTTGACCTCTTCCGGCAGGGGCATCGGTTTTCCGTCCAGCAGGATCTCGGTTCGCATCCCCTCGGGCAGCTCCGGGGCGGGCAGCTCCCGTTTGGAAAAACGACTCCCTCCGGCTTTTTCCCGCTCCCCGGGCGGCCGCCCCGGTTCATGTTCATCTTCGAGCAGCTTGAGAGTGACCCGGAACTTTGCCTTCTCCCGCTCCAGGCGCGCGGCCATACAGGCCTCTACCAGCTCGGGCTGCAACACCCCTTGCCAGGGCGGGGGCTGACCAGGCTCCAGACGCTGCTGCTGCTCCTCGGCCAGGCGCACTGCCTCCGTGACACGGGTACCGGGTCTGGCCAGGCGCCGGCGCAGGGCGTGCCACTCGCCCGCCGGTTCCGCCTCCCCCGGCAACCCCCGGATGCGCTCCATCTCCCGGTGCAGACCGGGCAGTTCCCGTTCGATCAGCGCCTCCAGCCGCAGCGCCTCCAGCGCCTGAAACAGGTGCAGGAAGCGTTCCGGGTCCGGCTGTTTCGCCAAGATCTCGGTAAGCGGGCAACGGAAGGTCCCGTATCGGATCTGGGCCCACAGGGTAACCATCATCACCTTATAGAGGATGAAGTTATCGTTCTCATCCGGCAGACGCGCCAGTACCGGCGGCAGATAGAGGGTCTCGGTGTCGGTATAGATCTGGTCCGACTCCTCCAGCTTCAGCCGGCGACCGGAGAGTCCCTGGAGAAAACCATGCAGAATCCCTCTCTTCTCCTCCAGCACACAGCCCGAGGCACGTTCGTGGCGCTCACGGGCGAAGCGGTCGAGCCGGCGGATCACTTCCAGAGCCGGGCGCAGCCCCTCCCGGTCGTAGGTGTCCATGGCGTGCAGCGCCCAGGCCTCCACCTGGTGCTGGTCCATGCCGGCCAGGGCTTCGCTCACGCGGCAGGCGTACTGGTACCCCAGCTCGATATTGGTGCTGGCTACACGTTCCACCCAATCGATGGCATAGCGGCGTTCCGCCAGGGGAAGTTCGCCGATGGCGGCGACCGGGGTGGCGGTACTGCGGAAGGTGTATTCGACCTCCAGGATCTGATCGAGACGATCTTTCAGTGATAGGGCATCATGCATGGTGTTACACCTAGATCCTGCAGGTATTCGCACGCACATAGCACAACCTCTTGTCCCGTATAGCGATATGAAAAATCTTGGAAATCACAATAAGGATTCCACTCAATTTTTCATTCGCTCTACGAAACAATAGCTTGCACTCTGTACGCACGACTACCTGCAGGATCTAGGTTGCAGCTTTTTTACGGCCATTCTCCAGCCGGATTCTGCGTTCAGAAAATAGACGAGGAGAGCTCGTTCACCGCGGCCAGCATGTCCGGGTCGTCCGTCAGGGCCTGGGCGATCGCCCCGCGGCAGGCGGAAACGGGTGTGATGCCACTGACGATAAGTTTTCCCGCATGCACCAGCAGCCGGGTACTCGCCCCCTCCTCCAGCCCGCTCCCCTTGAGATTGCGGGTCATACCGGCAAACTTTATCAGTTTTGCGGCGGTCTCCGAGTCGATCCCCGATTCCCGCGAGACGATGGCGGTTTCCAGTCCCACTCCCGGGTAGTCAAATTCAAGGGCCACGAAGCGCTGACGGGTGCTCTGTTTGAGGTCCTTCAGTACGCTTTGATAACCGGGGTTGTAGGAGATGGTCAGACAGAACTCGGGCGTTGCCTCGATCATGGAGCCCAGCTTCTCGATCGGCAGCACCCGCCGGTCGTCCGCCAGCGGGTGAATCACCACCATGGTGTCCTTGCGCGCCTCGACGATCTCATCCAGGTAGCAGATGCCCCCGGAGCGCACCGCCTGGGTCAGGGGGCCGTCCACCCAGACTGTCTCCCCCCCCTTCACCAGATAGCGCCCCACCAGGTCGGAGGCAGTCAGGTCATCGTGGCAGGAGACGGTGATCAAGGGCCGTTTCAGCCGCCAGGCCATGTACTCCATGAAACGGGTCTTGCCACACCCGGTCGGCCCCTTCAGCAACAGCGGCAGACCATTGACATAGGCCGCCTCGAAGATCGCTATCTCGTCGCTGGTCGCCTGATAGAAGGGTTCCTCATCCACCAGGTACTCGTCGAGTTTCAGTATTCTTGCATTCATAGAAACAGGTTCTAGATACTAGGTTCTAGATACTAGGTTCTAGATACTAGGTTCTAGGTACTAGGTTCTAGGTACTAGGAAAAACATAAAGACGTTTCATCTGGTGCTATCGCCGCAACAGGCATGCCACACAAACCCTCTCTGGGTGCAGAGCACGCCAACGACACGTCACGCCGCCGGGGCGGTGTGACACGGCGTGTTTTTTCCTACTACAGCAAATGCTAAGTACGAGGTATCAGGATGTCGGGTTGCGGCGCGCTCATAAGTATGTGATAACCTGAAATATCAGTAAGATGCGCGCCTAACCCAACCTACATTATGTTCGTAGGGACTTAGCGTTTGCTGTACTAGCACCTAGTACCTAGAACCTAGAACCTAGTACCTCTTATTCAAAAGGATGCCGTAGTACCACTGTCTCGGTGCGGTCCGGGCCGGTGGAGACCACGTCCACCGGGACGTCGGTCAGCTCTTCGATCTTGCGCAGGTAGGCGCGTGCATTCTCGGGCAGGTCGTCCAGGCTGCGGGCGCCGACGGTCGATTCCTGCCATCCGGGCAGTTCCAGATAGACCGGTTCGCACTTTTCAAACCCATCGGCTCCGACCGGTGGCACGGCCACTTCGGCCCCATCGAGTCGGTAGGCGACGCAGATCTTCAGGGTCTTCAGCCCGTCCAGCACATCCAGCTTGGTGATGCACATGCCGGTGACGCTGTTGACCTCAAGGGAACGGCGCAGAGCGACCGCGTCGAGCCAGCCACAGCGGCGCTGGCGGCCGGTGGTGGCGCCGAACTCGTGCCCCTTTTCCCCCAGGTGCTGCCCCACCTCATCGAACAGTTCGGTGGGAAACGGGCCGGCACCCACGCGGGTGGTATAGGCCTTGACGATACCCAGGATGTAGTCAAGATGGCGCGGACCCACGCCGCTGCCGGCACAGGCGCCACCGGCGGTGGTATTGGAAGAGGTGACGAAGGGATAGGTCCCGTGATCGATGTCCAGCAGCGCGCCCTGGGCACCTTCGAACATGATGCTCTTGCCCTCAGCGCGCATCCGGTGCAGGGTACCCGGGATATCCTCGGCCAGCGGAGCCAGCCGTTCACCCTGGGAAAGTGCCTGGTCCAGCACCTGCTGGTAATCCACGGTGTCGGTTTTGAAGTAGTGCTCCAGTGCGAAGTTGTGGTATTCCATCACCTCCCGCAGCCGCTCCTTGAACTGCTCCGGCCGGAGCAGTTCGCCGAAGCGTATGCCACGACGGGAGACCTTGTCCTCATAGGCTGGCCCGATACCCCGTCCAGTGGTGCCGATGGCCTGTTTGCCCCGAGCCAGCTCCCGGACCTGATCGAGGGCGATGTGGTAGGGCAGGATCAGCGGGCAGGATTCGCTGATACCCAGGCGCTCGATGGCCGGAACACCGCTTTTCGCCAGCATATCGATCTCTTCCAGCAGTGCGCTGGGAGAGAGCACCACGCCATTGCCGATCAAGCAGCGGACGCCGTCGCGCAGGATCCCGGACGGAACCAGATGCAGCACCGTCTGTTTGCCATCGATCACCAGGGTGTGGCCCGCGTTGTGCCCCCCCTGAAAACGCACCACGGCCTGTGCCTGGTCGGTCAGCAGGTCAACGATCTTCCCCTTCCCCTCGTCACCCCACTGGGTGCCGATGACTACAACGTTCTTGCCCATTTTTAGACGCTCTTGTTAGATCTCAAGTAAGACAGACAGCGAAATCAGATCACAGTGACAACCCACGCTTCACCCTGTTTCACCAGCATTTCCCCGCACTCCGTCTCACCGGCGCCCGCCCCCGGGAGGGACTGGATCACCCGCCGGCCCTGGGTCCGCAGCGACCTCACCTTCTGCATAAGCAGCGGGTCACTGGCGGCCGGTGACAGTATCGCGGGCTGCTCTGTCCGACGCTCCCGCCTCCCCAGGCGAAACAGCTGTTTCAGATCTGCACTGAAGCCACAGGCCGGTCTGGCCCGGCCGAACAGGCGGCCGATATCATCGTAGCGCCCGCCCCGTGCAACCTCCTGACCCTGACCGGGGATGAAGGCGGCAAACACCACCCCGGTGTGGTAGTGGTAGCCCCTCAGCTCGGCGAGATCATAGTGTACCGGAATCCCGGGCACGCGTTCTCCCAGCAACGCAGCCAGGCGCCTGAGTCTCTCCAGGGCGGAGAGCACCGCCTCCCCTGCCCCTGCCAACTGTTCCGGTGCCTGCTCCAGCACCTCGTCCCCGCTCATTTCGGTCAGCCCGATCAGCATCTCCCCGAGCCCGTTCCTCAGCTCGAAGCCATCCACCAGCACCTGCAGTTCAGGAACCGCCTTGCGCTGCAGGGCCTCGAACAGGGCCTGCTCCTGTACGTCGTCCAAGCCGGCCTGCTGTATCAGCCCCCGGTAGATACCCACATGGCCCAGATCCAGATAGATGTCGTCGATACCCGCACACTGCAGAGACTCGAGCATCAGGCAGAGGATCTCCAGTTCCGCCTCCACCCCGGCGTAGCCATAGAGCTCGGCACCGATCTGCAACGGTGAG
The DNA here is from genome assembly GCA_030619405.1 of Sedimenticola sp. Classification (GTDB taxonomy): domain Bacteria; phylum Pseudomonadota; class Gammaproteobacteria; order Chromatiales; family Chromatiaceae; genus JAUXBK01. The sequence goes on from JAUXBK010000001.1 coordinate 9,041, forward strand.
CGGGAGGCCGCCAGCCCCTCACCCCGGCTGTTGAGCACAGTACCCAGGTAGCAGAGCCGGGTCGGGCCGTCATGCCGCAGTTTGTGGGCATCGATCCGCGCCGCCTGGGGGGTGATATCCGCCCGGATACCCAGGGTGCGGCCGGTAACCTGATCAGTCAGCTTGAAGGTCTGCAGTTCCAGGTCCGAGCCGGTTCCACTGAGCAGGGACTCCAGATACTCGATGAAAGGTGGAACTACGAGGTCATAGCCCCAGCGGTGGTAGAGATCCAGCAGTTCGCGCCGCAGCTCTTCCAGGGCCAGCGCCTCGGGCGGCAGAATCTCGTCTATACCCTCTGGCAGCAACCAGTGTTCGTAACGCTATCTTCGAATGCTGTTCAATGAACGAAATAGAGCATGACGACACCCAGGACCATGCTGACCAGCCCGCCGATGCGCAGGGCGTGGTCATCCATCTCGCCCAGTGCCTGCATCATCCGCCGCATGGCCCCGGGGTTGAGAAAGGGCAGAACGCCTTCGATGACCATCACCAGCGAGAGGGCGATCAGGATCTCCTGCCACATCTCAGCCTCCGGAAACAGGCCCGGGTTCGGCCACCCGATTCGGGCAGCAGGATACCCGGCGGCAGGATCTGGTCATCCCCCTGCCCGCCGTGATCAGGGGTTCCCCCCCTGGCTGCGGAAGTATTTGAAGAACTCGGAGTCCGGTTCCAGGACCATCATGTCGCCGCCTTGAGTAAAAGACTCCCGATAGGCGCTGAGACTGCGGTAGAAGGCATAGAACTCATGATTCCTGTTGTACGCTTTGGCGTAGACTTCTGCCGCCTTGCCGTCCCCCAGTCCCTTCAGTTCCTCCGCCTGCTTGAAGGCGTCCGCCAGAATCACGGTGCGCTGACGATCTGCGTCGGCGCGGATCCGCTCCGCCGCCTCGGCCCCTTTGGCCCGCAGGTCTCGCGCCACCCGACCACGCTCGGCACGCATACGATCATAGACCGAGCCACTCACCTCTGGTGGCAGGTCGATCTGTTTGACCCGCACATCCATGATCTCCACCCCGAGTTCACCCGCCTTCTCATCCGAATCCTTGGTCAGCAACGCCATGATCTCCGCCCGCTCACCCGACACCACCTCCTGGATGGTGCGCTTGCCGAACTCGTTGCGCAGGCTGGTGTTGATCCGCTCCGCGAGCAGGCGTGCCGTCTTGTCCGGATCACCGCCGGTGGAGCGGTAGAACTGGGCCACGTCCGCGATACGCCACTTGGCGAAGGAGTCGACGATCACATCCTTCTTCTCCACGGTGAGGAAGCGTTCCGGCCGTGCATCCAGGGTCTGGATACGGGCATCGAACTTCTTCACCTCCTGGATGACGGGTATCCGCCAGTGCAGGCCCGGCTCATAGTTGGAATCCACGATCTCGCCCAGTCGCAGCTTGATCGCCGTCTCCCACTGATTCACCACGAAGGCGGAAGAGTAGATGATCGCGACCAGGATCGCGGCGATGATACCAAACAAACCTATCTTGCCACTGTTCACTGGCGCACCCCCCTGCTACGGCTCACGTCCCGCGACCCACGCTCCCGGTCTGCCCGCTTCTGGGGCCGGGAGGGCATGGTCTCCTGCGATCTGACGGCGGGCGCACCGGAGGTACGCTCCATCAGCTTGTCCAGTGGCAGATACATCAGGCTGTTGCTCCCTTTGGCATCCATGATCACCTTGCCGGTGCGGCTCAGCACATACTCGATGGTGTCCAGATAGAGACGCTGCCGGGTCACTTCGGGCGCCTTCTCGTACTCCGTCAGTACCGCCAGGAAGCGCGAGGTCTCACCCTCTGCCTCGGCGATCACCTTGTCCCGGTAGGCCTTGGCATCCTCGACCCGACGGGCGGCGCCACCCCGTGCCACGGGCACCACCTCGTTGGCGTAGGCCTCGGCCTGGTTCTCCAGACGTGCCTTGTCCTCCCGCGCCTTGATGGCATCGTCGAACGCCTCTTTCACCTGCTCCGGTGGCTTGGCCGGCTGCATGTTGACACTGGTTACCAGCAATCCACTGCGGTAGGCGTTGATCAGCTGCTGGGCCCGCCGCATGATGTCATTGGCGATCGAGCCGCGACCCTCGGTGAGAATGAAGTCCAGATCGCTCTTGCCGACGGTCTCGCGCACCGCCGTCTCCGTGGCATCGCGCAGCGTCTTCTCCGGGCTCTGGTCCTGGAACAGATAATCCGGTGCATCCTGGATCTTGGACTGAACGGTCAGCTCCACGTCCACGATATTCTCGTCCCGGGTCAGCATCTGCGCCTTGTGCCGGAAAGAGGAGATCTGATCCACGTTCACCTTCACCACGTCGTCGATCAACGGGACCAGGAAGTGGGGCCCCGGCTGAGTTACCTCCTTGTAGGCGCCGAAACGCAGCACCACGCCCCGTTCCGCAGGCTCCACCGTGTAGAAGCTCTTGACTACGAGCAGTACCAGCACAACGACCAGGAGGATGATACCCACCCTTTTCAGGTTGCCTGCCCCCGGGCCGGGAGCCGGGCTCCCGGAATCCCCACCGTCACCCTTGCCACCGCCGCTGCCGCCACCGAACAGACCACCCAGCTTCTCCTGCATCTTTTTGACGACTTCGTCCAGATCAGGCGGTCCCTGATCACCACCCTTACCACTCCAGGGATCTTTATTGTCACCACCCGGTTCATTCCAGGCCATTGAATACTCCAGTTTTCATCAGTAGATTCGTTTACGACGGAACGCCCTCTACAGCGATCCGTGAGAAAGTGCGATTTTAGGGGTGTTGAATAAGCGAGGCAAGCAACTTCTTCAGGCAATCAGCCGCTGCTCCAGAGTTGCCTCCTGCCGGCTGAGCTGTTCGAACACCCTGCGGGAGAGTTCCACTTCCAGTTCCCATCCCCCATCATCCGTCGCCTGCTCCATGATCACCTTGCCCAGCTCGAACAGCCGCGCACGCATACGCCCATCTGCCGGACCGAGGCGCAGCTGCTTCCTGACATGGGCCTGGTGGAAATACTCCTCCAGCGCCTGCAACAGCAGTTCCACACCCGTTCCATCCCGGGCAGAGAGCCAGACACGGCGAGGCAACCCATCCTCCCCCCGCTCGAGGTTTGGCCCCGCGCCTTCCATCAGATCTATCTTGTTATAGACCTCGATCTGGGGCAGTTCATCGGCACCGATCTGCTGCAGTACATCGTTCACCTCGGCAACGCACACCGCCCGTTGCGGGCTCGCCGCATCGACGACATGCAGCAGCAGGGATGCCTCCGCGGTCTCCTGCAGGGTGGATTTGAATGCCGACACCAGCTCGTGCGGCAGCTGGGAGATAAAGCCTACGGTATCCGCCAGCACCAGTGAGCCCCGCCCGGGGAGCTCCACCCGGCGCAGGGTCGGATCCAGCGTGGCAAACAGCTGATCGGCCGCAAACACGTCGGAATCGGTCAGCCGGTTAAACAGCGTGGATTTTCCGGCATTGGTGTACCCCACCAGCGAGACCGTGGGCACCTCTGCCTTGCTGCGTGAGCGACGCCCCTGTCCCCGCTGGCTCTCCACCTTCTCCAGCCGGCACCGGATCTGGGAGATCCGGTTATTGAGCAGGCGGCGATCGGTCTCCAGCTGGGTCTCACCCGGACCACGCAGGCCGATACCACCCTTCTGGCGCTCCAGATGGGTCCAACCCCGTACCAAACGGGTGGAGAGATGCCTGAGCTGGGCCAGTTCCACTTGCAGCTTGCCTTCGAAGGAGCGGGCACGCTGCGCAAAGATGTCCAGGATCAGGCCGGTCCGGTCCACCACCCGGCACTCGAACTCCCGTTCCAGATTGCGCTCCTGGCTGGGGGAGAGGGGGTGGTTGAAGATGACCAGCTCCGCGCCTTCACCGGCAACCGTCGACTTCACCTCCTCGGCCTTGCCGCGCCCGATATAGAGACGGGGGTCGGGAGAGCGCCGGCTCCCCATCACCGTCGCCACCGGCCTGGCACCTGCGGAGAGCGCCAGCTCTTCGAATTCGGCCCTCTCGTCCGGGTCGGGGCGGGTCCCGATATCCACGTGTACCAGTACCGCCTTTTCACCAATCTTGGGGCGATCAAACATCCAACACCACGACTGTAGCTCTCCTGTTATTCATCACGTAGCATTGCCAAATCCTGGCTGGCCCGCCATCAATAATTACCCGGGTCGGTCGAACCTTCGGGTTGGTTGGCTGGCAGCCGGATATTCCGGGCCGGGACCACTGTCGAAATGGCATGTTTATAGACCATCTGGCTGACTGTGTTTTTCAACAGCACCACGAACTGGTCGAAGGATTCGATCTGTCCCTGTAACTTGATTCCGTTCACCAGGAAGATTGATACCGGAACACGCTCTTTGCGCAGGGTATTCAGGAAAGGGTCTTGTAAGCTTTGCCCCTTGGACATGTGGTTCTCCTTGTTATTTTCTCTGGTGGTCATCGATCGGGATCGCTGGTTATAATAACTGCTATCCAGACAGGGAATCAGTCTAGCACACAAGAAGATAGACCCCTATTTTACCGATATGCTCCAGGATAAAACATATTGCACGATAGAGCCTCCTGGAACCGGATATATTCCTGTCCGCACAACCTTTCAGCTGAAGGCGGAGCGAATGATTTTCAAGGCCTGCGCAGATATATTCCCCTCCTCCTCGTCCAGCCAGTGAACTTCCGGGTCCGCCCGTAACCAGGTGAACTGTCGCTTGGCCAGCTGGCGAGTCGCCACCACACCCTTTTCGATCATGGTTTCCCGGTCCCACTTCCCCAGCAGGTACCTGACCATCTGCCGGTAACCGACCAGGCGCAGGGAGGGCATCTCCGGTGACAGATCCCAGCGTGCCAGCAACTGCCGTACCTCCTGTTCGAAACCCTGTTTCAGCATGCGGTGGAACCGCGCCTCGATCCGCTGGTGCAACAGTGACCGCTCCCGTGGGGCACGGGCCAGCTTCAGCGGGTGATAAGGGAAGGGAGACAGGTTCCTCCTCCCCTGCAGACTGGACAGGGGTTGGCCGGTCAACCGGTACACCTCCAGCGCCCGCTGGATCCGTTGCGGGTCGTTGGGGTGTATCCGGTTCGCCGCTTTCGGGTCCACCTCCGCCAATTGCCGGTGCATGCCCGCCCAACCCACCCGGGCCGCCTCTTGTTCCAGCGCCGCCCGGGTCTTGGGGTCGGCGGCTGGAAGATTGGAGAGCCCCTGCTCCAGGGCACGAAAATAGAGCATAGTGCCCCCAACCAGCAGTGGGATCCGGTCGGCGCCGGTGATCTCTGCCATCTCCCGCAGGGCATCTTCACGAAAACGGGCGGCAGAATAGACCTCGGCCGGGTCACAGATATCGATCAGACGATGGGGGGCCCGCGCCAGCTCCGCTGCATCCGGCTTGGCGGTACCGATATCCAGCCCCCGGTAGACCAGAGCAGAGTCCACGCTGACGATCTCGCAGGGCAGCGACTGCACCAGCTCGATGGCCAGTTCGGTCTTGCCGGAGGCCGTGGGGCCCATCAGAAATATAGCCGGCTTACGCGCGATACCGGTGCCTGTTGCCATTCAATATCCTTCTGCGGAACGATATGAATACTCCGCCGGTTGACAACCGTTGGTTTCGAGTTACGGCTCCATCTCCCTCAAGGGAGGGGGGATTTAAGGGTTTTGCAAGAGCCCCTTACATTTTGCCTTTAAACGCAAATGGCGATCATACGCTAATTCATCTTCACGAAAAATTGACACAGGGTCGACGACAACTGCGAATGAGAATTGCTGTGGTCGAGGAGACCGGCTTGACCGGGGCTATAGTGTGGATTATTCTAGCTATATAAATCCACATTATTGGGGGTGCAATTGAAGACCGTTCAAATGACGCTTGATGACGCGTTGCTCAAAGAGGTCGACCGGGTTGTGAAGCGGCTCCACACAAGCCGTTCCGCATTCACACGGAATGCCCTTCGTGAGGCACTTGAACTTTACGCCATTGAGCAATTGGAACGTAAACATCGCCAGGGATACGAAAGGCATCCGGTTGCTGGTAACGAGTTCTCCATTTGGGAAAGGGAGCAGGCCTGGGGCGAGGAATGAAACACTGCGAAATTCGTTGGTACAAGTTTGCCCAACCAGATAAGAAGAGACCTGTCCTCATCCTGACACGGGATTCCGTATTGAAGTACCTCGGTGAAGTCACTGTTGCGCCAATTACCAGTACTGTCCGTGATATCCCGTCTGAAGTCTTTCTCTCGAAGGATGACGGCATGCCTCGAGATTGCGCTATCAATTGCGATCACCTGCAGACAGTTTCAAAAGGTAAGGTTGGCGCACTTATCACCTCTCTTCCTCGGGCAAGGATGGCTGCTGTCGGGCAGGCAATTCGCTTTGCACTCGCCATCTGATTCAGCAACAGCCAGCGAATAACAATAGAAGAGTCGAAGAATCTATGGACCGGTCTGGTTGGGCCATACCAGATTGCACTATGATCAGCGTTGGCAGCAGAATGAATTATGATCAGCAAACCTTTCGATCGCATAAGTACTCTCTTTCGGGGATATTGAACTCAAGTTTCGGAGTTTAAATAACATAAAAGGTTGTATCAGGTCTGGAACTACCGGCCCCGCAGAAACAACCGGTCCAGCCCCTCCATGCCCAACTGCACCCAGGTGGGGCGGCCGTGGTTGCACTGGTCACCGCGCTCCGTCGTCTCCATCTCCCGCAGCAGGGCGTTCATCTCCTCCAGGGTGAGGCGGCGGTTGGCCCGCACCGATCCGTGGCAGGCCATGCTGGACAGCACTTGATCAATCGCTTCCTGGATACGGCCACTCTCGCCGTGCACCACCAGATCCGACAGCAGGTCACGCAGCAGCCGCTCCGCATCGCTCCCCTGCAGCAGTACCGGGATAGCCCGTACCACCAGCGCCTGGTCCGATAACCGGTCCACCTCCATGCCCAACCCGGAGAAGAGCGCCTGGTTGCTCTCCGCCAGATCCGCCTCCCGCTGGCTGACGGCGACTGACACCGGTACCAGCAGTGGCTGGCTGCGAATGCCCTCCCCCGCCCGGTCCCGCTTGAAGCGTTCGTAGGTGATCCGCTCATGGGCGGCGTGCATATCGACCACCACCAGGCCAGCGGCGTTCTCGGCCAGGATGTAGACCCCCCTGAGCTGGGCCAGCGCGTAGCCGAGTGGCGGGATCTCCTGCTGCTCCGGATGGGTGGCCGCCACACCCATGGCAGGGGGCGGGCGTTGCAGATCGAGGCTCGCCCGGTACCCGGCCCGTTGGTCCTTCAGTTGGAACCGGAACGGCTGCTGCCCCGCGCCTGGCTGCTGGCTCTCCCTCTGGTTCGCAGCCACCGCACCCGGCTCCGCCACACCCGCTGCAGAGAGTATCTCCCCGGTCTCCCGGTCCACGCCCTGCCCCGGGCTGGTCTCGGAGAGGGTGCGATGGAGAGTTCGAAACAGGAAATCGTGAACCTGCCGCCCGTCCCGGAAGCGTACCTCATGCTTGGTGGGGTGCACGTTAACATCCACCAGCACCGGGTCGACCGAGAGATAGAGCAGATAGGCGGGGTGGCGGCCCTGGTAAAGCACGTCGCTGTAGGCCTGGCGCACGGCATGGCTGACCAGCCTGTCCCTGACGGTGCGCCCGTTGACATAGAAATACTGCATGTCCGCCTGGCTGCGGGAGAAAGTGGGGTGGGCCACCCAGCCCGACAGCGCCAACTCTGTGTGCCCCTGCTCCAGATAGAGGGCCTGCTCGAGAAATGCCGGCCCCAGCAGGCCCGCCACCCGCCGCTCCTGCGCATGGCGGTCCGGGGCAGCCGGCAGGGAGAGGACCTCCCGGCGATTGTGCCGCAAGCTGAACGCCACGTCGAACCGGCTCAGGGCCAGTCGTTTCACCAGGGTTTCGATGTGCCCGTACTCGGTTTTCTCGGTGCGCAGGAACTTGCGCCGGGCCGGGGTGTTGAAGAAGAGGTCCCGCACCTCGACACTGGTACCCTCCGGGTGGGCTGCCGGTGTCAGCCCACCCGCTTCCTCTCTTCCATCACCTGACAGCTGCCAGCCCTGGTCCGCCCCCGCCTGCCGGGCAATCACGGTCAAACGGGAGACCGAGGCGATACTGGGCAGCGCCTCACCCCGGAAACCCATGCTGGAGACCCGCTCCAGCTCTTCCAGGCTACTGATCTTGCTGGTGGCGTGACGGGAAAGTGCCAGTGACAGATCATCGGGGTGGATACCCCGGCCGTTGTCCCGCACCCGGATCAGCTTTACCCCGCCCTGCTCCACCTCGATCTCTATCCGGGTAGCACCCGCATCCAGACTGTTCTCCACCAGCTCCTTGATCACGGATGCCGGGCGCTCCACCACCTCGCCGGCGGCAATCTGGTTGACGAGCTGTGGGGGGAGTGGCTGGATTCTCATAGGGTAGAGAGCGTACCGGTTGCAGGTACGGGATGGAAGGGTGAGTCAGGGGTTCCTGGTTCCCACGCTCTGCGTGGGAACCCGCGCCGGACCCGGAAGTGGTACCAGGCGTCGCAGGAGCGACGCACACTGCGTTCCCACGCTGAGCGTGGGAACGAGGGGTTCTGGCTTCTCTCTTGCGGCCCGTCAGGTCTTCGGAATCCGCAGCACCTGCCCGATCCGGATCTGGTCCCCGGAGAGGCCATTGGCTGACCGCAGATCACGCACCTTAACCTGGTACTGCCTGGCGATCCTGCCCAGGGTCTCTCCCGAGCTGATGACATGCTTGCGCGGTGCCCGCTCGGCCAGAATGGTTCCGGGCGGGGCATTGCTGCGGAAATGCCCCCGTATCCCCTTCATGATGGCCCGGGCCATCTTCTGCTGATATTTGGAGCTTCTCAGCTTCCGCTCTTCCGATGGATTGGAGATGAATGCTGTCTCTACCAGTATCGAGGGTACATCCGGCGACTTCAGAACCACGAAGCCGGCCTGCTGCACCTTGTGCTTATGGGTCTTGCCCAGCTTCTTGAGCTGCCGGAACACGCTGCTCGCCAGGTTGTGGCTGGCCTGCAGGGTCGCCGACTGGGAGAGATCGAGCAGCACCGAGGCCAGGATATCGTCCTTATCCTCCAGCTTCACGCCGCCGATGAGGTCGGCGCTGTTCTCCTGCACCGCCAGCCAGCGTGCCGCCTCACTGGAGGCCCCTCGCTGAGAAAGGGTGTAGACGGAGGAGCCCCGCACCCGCCGGTCACGAAAGGCATCGGCGTGAATCGAGATGAACATGTCCGCCTTCTGCCGCCGCGCCAGCTTCATCCGCTTGCGCAACCCCAGGTAGTAGTCACCCTTGCGGATCAGCACCGGCCGCATGCCGATCTCTTTTTGCACCAGTGCCGCCAGCTTGCGGGCGATCGCCAGCACCACGGTCTTCTCACGCGTCCCGGCCTTTCCCCTTGCCCCGGGGTCCTCACCGCCGTGTCCCGCATCGATCGCGATCACCAATTCCCGTGGCGCACTACGCTGTACCACTCTGGATACCTTGACCGGCCTGGCGGCCTTGCCGATGGACTTCGCTTTTGCATCGTAGAGATCCACCACCAGCCGGTTGCCGTACTTCCGGTTGGGGCGAAGCACGAAACTCTTGGGTTTGACCGGCCTTTTCAGATCCAGCACCACCCGCAGATCCCCACCCTTTCGGTTGGCGCTGCGTATCCGGCTGACCAGTGGATTGCCGCTCCCGACCTGAGGCATCTTGCCGCTCAGCTTCGATTTCTTGATGTCGATGACCAGCCGGTCCGGGGTTTTCAGGCTGAACAGGGAGTGTTCCACCGAAGCACTGGTATCGAACACCAGCCGGATATGATCGGGTGCGGCCCAGAGTCTCAGATTATCGATCTTTATGGTCTGAGCACTGAGCGGCCAACTGAGGAACAGCAATAGAAGCGCGGCAATCCTGTACATGATCGTGTGGCCGTTTGTCCGTTCGACTATCCCGACAATATTGAAAAATAGCATGCATCAAGGGTATTTTCCAGAAATATCCTTCAGATAGCGCAAACTTCTATATTCATCTGTTAAGTAAGATTCTTGCAAAATACCCCCTCTCCCTCAAGGGAGAGGGGATTTAGGAGTTTTGCAAGAGCCGCAAGTTATCCTCCGATTCAGGCGTTGGATGATCCCCCGACCCCGCTCACTGCCTGGCTGCAGCCGCAACCGCCTGCCCTCGCCCTGCATCTCGATGAACAGCGCCAGATCGGCCGGGGGCAGTTCTCCCTTACCCTGTTCAGGCCACTCGAACAGCAGTACCGCTTCGGACTGCAACAGATCCCGCAGGCCCAGGTACTCCAGCTCCCCCGGGTCCGCCAGCCGGTAGAGATCGAAATGATAGACCGCCCGTTCACCTAGCTCATAGGGCTCCAGCAGGGTATAGGTGGGGCTCTTTACCGCCCCTTCATACCCCAGTCCCTTGAGGAAGCCTCGAGCCAGGGTAGTCTTCCCCGCCCCCAGATCCCCGTGCAGGTAGATGATGGCCTGCGCGGGCGTGACCAGGGCCAGTTCCCTGCCGACGCGCTCCTGCGCCTCCGGATCCGCTGCCAGCAGCGTCAGCATCGGCTCAGCAGTTCTAAATGCGGAAAAAGAATCACCACGAAGCGCACGAAGAACACGAAGAAACATTTAAAAACAAGAATTCTTTGTGCTCTTCGTGTCCTTCGTGGTGAAAAACCTGGTCAGCTGTTCGCATTGGGTGCCACCTTGAGAATCACCGGCATCGGCTATTCCGGATTGACCAGCCGGCGGATCTCCGGCATGAGGTCGCTCGCCAGCAGGCCACGCTCACCGGCAGCGGCGGCCCTGTCCGCGGCCGCCGCGTGCAGGCAGACTCCCAGGGTGGCGGCCACCTCCCCGTCGAAGCCCTGGGCCAGCAACCCGCCGATGATGCCGGTCAGCACGTCGCCCATGCCACCGGACGCCATCCCCGGGTTGCCGTCACTGCATACCCCGGGCGGCCGTTTCGAGGGGCCGAGGAGCAGGGTGCCGGCCCCCTTCAGCACGGCCACGCCACCGTAACGCTGCTGCAGCCGGGAGAGGGACTGAAATCGATCCGCCTGTACCTCCCCCGTGGAGCAGCCCAGCAGGCGTGCCGCCTCGCCCGGGTGAGGTGTCAATACCCAGTCGTCGCGCCGGGTGGGGGCTCGTGCCAGCAGGTTGAGGGCATCTGCGTCCACCACCAGCGGCAGCCCGGATCGGAATGTCCGTTCCAGCAGTGCCCGGGACCACTCCCCCTGCCCCAGCCCGGGACCGACGGCGACCACGGAGGCCCGCTGCAGCAGCGGTTCCAGCTGGGCTGGCGTATCGACCCCGTGGCACATCAGCTCCGGCCGGGTCAGGTTGAGCAGTGGAGCGTGGCCGGGGCGGGTGGCGATGCTCACCAGGCCGGCTCCGGCACGAGCCGCCGCCTCAGCCGCCATCCTGACCGCGCCGGAGTAGCCCTGCTCGCCACCAACCACCAGCAGGTGACCGTAGTCGCCCTTGTGGGCGGTCCGGCGCCGGGGTGAGAGGAGTGTTGCCTGTTGTCTCCAGTCCAGGCGCCTGGCCGCCAGAATCTCCCGGGAATAGATCACCGCCGGGATCTCCAGCGCATCGAAGCTGATTTCACCGCAGCAGTCGGGTCCATCGCCAGTCAGCATACCCTGCTTCAGCCCGATAAAAGTGATGGTGGCGGTGGCTCTCAGCGCCACCCCGAGCACCTGACCGCTGTCCGACTGCAAACCCGAGGGGATATCCAGGGCCAGCACCGGTGCCGGGTGCGCGTTGACCGCCTCCAGGGCCTGCCGCCAGCGCCCTGTCACCTCCCGCTCCAGGCCGGTTCCAAAGACCCCGTCCACTACCAGATCGATCTCCTTCGGCAGCGTCTCGAAAGGCATCACCCCCCCCCCGGCCGCCTCGAATGCCCGGGCGCAGGTGAGGGCATCCCCCCTGATCCGGGCCGGGTCCCCCAGCTGCAGCAGCGCCACCTCCAGCCCCGCCTCCAGTGCCAGGCGGGCGACCACGAACCCATCTCCGCCGTTGTTGCCGATGCCGCAGAGCACGGCTATCCGGCTCGCCTCCGGCCAGCGCCTCTGGAGCAGCCGGAAGGCCGCCGCCCCCGCCCTCTGCATCAGGATGAGCCCGGGTATGCCGTGCTCCTCGATGGTGATCCGGTCCAGCTCCCGCACCTGTTCGGCACGGTAGAGGGCGTGGGGCAGGTTGTCAGTAGCGGGCATGACGCGCGTCATGTTTCCAGGTAAAGAGAACAGTGATAGGGTTTAGTAGCTGAAATCATACCCTTATTGCCAGTAGTTTACGCACCAACCAACCCGCTTATTTTTTCACCACGAAGGGCACGAAGACCACGAAGGGATGATTGGAAATCGCTTCGATTTTTATTCTTCGTGCCCTTCGTGGTCGAGTCAATAGCTCAGCGTGAACGTAACCGTTCACTCCCCCTGCCGTTTTGAACCCCTCACCCTAACCCTCTCCCTGAGGGAGAGGGGATTTTAGGAGGGGGACTGAACGGTTACGCGTGAACGGTTACACGTAATTGTAACTCGCAATTTAGTATGCGGGAGATCGTTGAATGACCAGCATTGGCCAGACGGGTATATTTCGCCACATGGAACGATATAGCACCATAATCGACTACGCCGAACTCGCAACAAGGATCAAAGCGTGGGGCCGCACGCTGGGCTTTCAGCGGCTGGCGGTCAGCGACACCGACCTGTCGCTGGCAGAACAGCAGTTCAACCATTGGCTGATGGAGGGAAATCATGGTGAGATGGCCTATATGGCCCGTCACGGCAGTAAGCGCAGCCGCCCCGGGGAACTGGTGCCCGGCACCCGGCGGATCATCTCGGTGCGCATGAATTACCGTCCGGCAGGCGATAACCCACTGACCGTGCTGAGTGACCCGGCACTGGGCTATGTCTCCCGCTACGCCCTCGGCCGCGACTATCACAAGCTGATGCGCAACCGGCTGCAGCAGCTGGCGAAACAGATCGAACAGGCGGTCGGACCCTTTGGGTATCGCGCCTTCGTCGACTCGGCACCGGTGCTGGAGAAGGCGATCGCCGCCAGGGCGGGGCTGGGGTGGCAGGGCAAGCACAGCAATCTGGTCGCCCGGGAGGCGGGCTGCTGGTTCTTTCTCGGGGAACTCTACACCGATCTGCCACTGCCGGTGGACCCGCCGATGGCGGACCACTGCGGCAGTTGCACGGCCTGCATCGACTGCTGCCCCACCGGCGCCATCGTCGCCCCCTACCGGGTGGATGCCCGACGCTGCATCTCCTACCTGACCATCGAGCTGGAGGGGTCGATCCCGGAGCCGCTGCGCCCACTGCTGGGCAACCGCGTCTACGGCTGTGACGATTGTCTGCTGGCCTGCCCCTGGAACCGCTTTTCCAGGCCGTCGCGAGAGCAGGGGTTCCTGCCGCGCAACGGCCTGGAGAGTAGCCAGCTGATCGAGCTGTTCCACTGGACGGAAGCGCAGTTCCTGAAACGATTGGAGGGCTCCCCGATCCGGCGCATCGGCCACCTGCGCTGGCTGCGCAATATCGCCGTAGCGTTGGGCAACGCCCCGTCCTCTCCCGCGATCACTGCGGCGCTCAGAGCGCACCTGGATCACCCCTCGGAGATGGTACGGGAACATGTCCGCTGGGCACTTGATCAGTAACCCATCCTGCGCCCGGATTTCGGGCCAATGATGGGCATAAACGATATGTATACCTTCCGTTTACGGGATGATTGACAGCCTCCCGGATCAGGGAATTCTGAGAAAGTGCCGGCGGTAGTAGCGCAGCTCCTCGATCGAATCCTTGATGTCGTCGAGCGCCAGGTGCTTGGACTGCTTCACGAAGCCTCTGGCCATCTCGGGGGCCCAGCGGTTGGCCAGCTCCTTGAGGGTGCTGACATCCAGGTTACGGTAGTGAAACCACGCCTCCAGCCGGGGCATGCTGCGGGCCAGGAAGCGCCGATCCTGACAGATGCTGTTGCCGCATATGGGGGACTTGCCCGCCGGCACCCATTGCTCCAGAAATGCCAGCGTTTCGGTCTCTGCCGAAGATTCACCCCGGTCGCTGGCGCCCACTCTCGCCGTCAGCCCCGATTCACCGTGCTGTCTGATGTTCCACTCATCCATGGCATCCATTACCTCATGGCTCTGGTGGATGGCGATCATCGGCCCCTCGGCCAGAATATTCAGACTGGCATCGGTGACGATGGTGGCGATCTCGATGATCCGGTCGTTGCGAGTATCCAGCCCGGTCATCTCCAGGTCGATCCAGATAAGGTTTGTTGGATCTTGCGCCATGGGTGCTCCTGCATATCATTGGATGTGGCATCATTCTAGCAGAGCACAGCCGGACCCTGTATCCTGTCTCTCATGCACATCTTCACTCTCCTGTTTCTGGTCGCTCTGGGGGGCGGTCTGCTGCTGCAGCTGTGGCTGCTGCAACGGCACCGCCGATATGTCACCGCACACCGGAGCAAGGTTCCACCGGCATTCGCCGAGCGCATCTCCCTGGAGGAGCACCAAAAGGCCGCCGATTATACCCTGGCACGCACCCGGGTAGGGCGTTTCGATCTTATCTACAGCAGCATGCTGCTGCTGGTGCTCACGCTGGGCGGGGGGCTGAACGCCATCCACCGGCTGTGGCAGGCGACCGATTATGGTCCGATAATCACTGGCATTGGCCTGGTGCTCTCGGTATTCCTGCTGCTGGGGCTCCTGGAGATGCCCTTCTCCCTCTGGCGCACCTTCGTGCTGGAGGCACGCTTTGGTTTCAATCGCACTACACCCAGGCGCTTTCTGCTCGATCTGCTGCTGCAGACGCTGCTGATGCTGGCATTGGGGACCCCCCTGCTCTGGTGCATCCTGTGGCTGATGCAGAGCGCCGGCAACCTCTGGTGGCTGGCCGCGTGGGCGGTCTGGATCGGGTTCATGCTGCTGATGACCTGGATCTACCCCGCCGTCATCGCCCCCCTGTTCAATAACTTCACACCCCTGGAAGAGGGTGAGTTGAAGCAGCGTATACAGCAGCTGCTCGACCGCTGTGGTTTTACCAGTAAAGGCATCTTCGTCATGGATGGCTCCAGGCGTTCCGGGCATGGAAACGCCTACTTCACAGGTTTTGGAAAGCAGAAACGAATCGTCTTCTACGACACCCTGATGGAGAGCCTGGAGACGACCGAGATGGAGGCGGTACTGGCCCACGAACTGGGCCATTTCAAGCACCACCACGTCATCAAGCAGCTGCTGTTGACCGCCCTCACCACCCTGGTCGGTATGGCGCTTCTTGGTTGGCTCTTGGACCAGCCCTGGTTTTATCAGGCCCTGGGGGTGCAGCGACAGAGCGATGCCCTGGGGGTGCAGCGACAGAGCGATGCCCTGGCGTTGCTCCTGTTCCTGCTGGTGACCCCGGTATTCACCCAGTTTCTGCAGCCGCTGTTAGCCCTGCTCTCCCGCCGTTATGAATTCGAGGCAGACGCTTTTGCTCGCAGGCAGACCGGGGCTGAACCCATGATCCGGGCGCTGGTCAAACTCTACCGTGAGAACGCGAGCACACTGACCCCCGACCCGCTCTACTCCACGTTCCATGACAGCCACCCCCCGGCGTCCGAACGGGTATCTCACCTGCAGTCGGGACAACAACCGCCAACCAAGGAGGCACTAACCGTATGAGAGTCCCTGCGACCATCCCTCTTCTTCTGACCCTGGCCACCGGCAGTGTGGTGGCCCAGGAGGCCGATCCCGCCGCCGGAAAGCAGCTGGTAACGAACAACTGTACCGAATGCCACGGCACCGACATCTACACCCGGGAAGAGCGTCGGGTGACGACGCGCCCGGGACTCACCAAGCAGGTGCGGCGTTGCGAACAGGCCCTTGGCCTGACCTGGTTCGACGAGGATGTGGAGAACGCCGCTGAGTTCCTGAACAGAAGCTACTACCATTTCGGGAAATGATTCTTTACAGAAGGCAGAATTGAGAATTCTATATTCTGACTCCTGTTCTCTGAGTCCTGACTTCTGTCCTCTGTCTTCTGTTCCCTGAAATGCCCAGACGCAAACTCTCAAACCGTCAGCGGGCGCAAATAAAGGCCATTCAGGAACGTCGCCGGCAACGGTTGGAGGACCGCGCCAGCCAGATAGGTGAACAGGCGGCGGGGGATAATCCCCTCAGTGGCGTGGTGATCACCCGTCACGGCCAGAATCTAATGATCGCAGATGAGAGTGGCCGGTTCTGGCACTGCCTCTCGCGTCAGAACATCGGCGACCCGGTCTGCGGCGACCGGGTGGTCTGGCAGCCTGCCGGTGAGAACCAGGGGGTAATTACCGCCCTGCAGCCCCGGCGGAGCGCGCTGGTCCGCCCCAACTACAGTGGTGATGCACGGGCACTGGCCGCCAACATCACCCAGCTGCTCATAGTTCTGGCACCGGAACCCCCACCCAGCCAGTACCTGGTCGATCAATACCTGGTGGCCGCTGAAAACATCGGCGTCCGAGTCCTGATCGCGCTCAACAAAAAAGACCTGCTTTGCAACCGGGAGGCCAATCTGTTTGGCCGCGACTTCCAGCACTATGGCCGGATCGGCTACCCGGTCATCCTCATCAGTGCCAAATCCGATCACGGGCTGGATCCCCTCAACCAGCACCTGCAGGGCGAGACCAGCATCCTGGTCGGACAATCCGGTGTTGGTAAATCATCACTCGTAAAGGCGCTGCTGCCCGATCTCGAGATCCAGGTCGGCCGGCTCTCCGAGGCATCCGGTACGGGAAGGCATACCACTTCGACCACCACCCTCTATGACCTTCCGAGCGGTGGACGCCTGATCGATTCCCCAGGTGTGCGCAGCTTCCGGCTGGGGCAGATGGAACGGCGGCAACTGGAGCAGGGATTTCGCGAGTTTCGCCCGCTTCTGGGGCGCTGTCACTTCAGCGACTGCAGCCATACCCATGAGCCTGGCTGCGCACTGCTGACGGCGGTGCAGTCGGGCGAGATCGATCCGCGGAGAATGGTCAACTTCCAGCATATGGCCAATGCCGACCTTAAGAGATCATTCTGACTCCCATCAAGCATCCAGTAACATGTTGTTTTAACGAATAAATAAAGACCTGTTTTTAGCCTTTTGCGACATCTGCCAACTTGCGTAGGATGCGGTGAGGAACGAACCGCATCCTACCACCTGTTTGCTGACTAGCAGGTATCTGCATTCACCTGCCGTGCCGGCGCATGTCAGCTTCTTTTACAAATCTGTCGAACGCGTCCCATTTCCAGCAATCTATCCGATTGATTAGAAAGTTTATTTATATATTCGGCACGAATAGTGCGGTGCAGTAATTGAGAAAACCCCTCTACAACAACAGATGCAGAAGAGTCCCTCCTCTGTCCTCTTTCATCATTACAACGAGTCTTGGAAACAGGAAGAATAAGCCTTAATTGAAGCAGTCTCATGTCGCCGGGAACCAATACAACAACCATCCAGCTGACGCAACTGTTCGATCATCTGGACGGCGCCGTCTACATCGCCGACATGGCAACCTATGAGGTGCTCTATATCAACCCGTTCCTGCGGCAACTGTTTGGTGACGTGGAGGGGTCTCTCTGCTGGGAATCCCTGCAGAGTTGCCGGCAAGAGGGGCCCTGTGAATTCTGCACCAACTCGAGACTGCTGGACTCGGCCGGCAGGCCGGTTACGATCGCTCACTGGGAATCCACCGAGACCCTGGACGGACGTGGTTACAGTCTGCAGGATCAGGCCATCGAGTGGCCGGATGGGCGCATGGTCAAACTGGTGGTAGCCACCGACATCTCCGCCCGTCTCAGATCGGAAAAGGCCCTGCGTTTCCTGGCCGAATCGAGCCCCCAGCCGGACCCCGACCCATTCTTTCAGCAGGCTCTGAGCCAGCTGGCAGAGTGCTGCGGCGCACGCTGGGCATTCGTCGCCCGGCTCACCGGTGAGGGGCAGAAAGCCGTTCGTACCCTGACATTCTATGACCGAGGTCACTTCTCTCCCCCGGTCACTTGGCTGCTCAACGGTTCTCCCTGCGAACGACTCGGCCCTGGTAAGGTCAATCTGATCGACGCGGGTGTCAGAGAGCAGTTTCCCAGCGATCTGCTGTTACAGACCCTTGCGGTCGAGAGCCATTTCTGCACCGCCCTCATGGCGGGCGACAGGGCCCTGGGTGTGCTGGTGGTAATGAATGACGGGCCGATGGTCATCCTCTCCAACACCGCTTTCATCCTGCGCTCCTTCGCCGTCCGCATGGCGGCCGAGATCCAACGTATGGAGAGCAGTGCAGAATCCCGTTCGGGTTCCATTGCTACCCGGGATCACGCCGATCAGGAGCTGAATTTCGCCACCAGCGTCTTCCACAACAGCCTGCCCAGCAACCCTCATGCCCTCTCCCGCATCGGTGAGATCTCCAAACTGATCATCGATACACTGGCCACCCCGTACCGGGTGGAGAAACACCAAGTCAGCCTCTCTGCCAGTATCGGGATTGCACTCTACCCGAAAGACGCGGGCAGCAGGGACGATCTGATCCTGTATGCCGACCGGGCCATGTATCATGCCAAGAAAAGTGGCCGAAGTACGTTCAAGTTCTACTCGAAACAGATCGACCTGCAGGCCCGCCGGCGCCTGGCGCTGGAGAAGCGCCTCGGAGCAGCACTCTCCAGAGGCGAATTTCGCATCCACTACCAACCTCAGATCGACCTGGAGAGCAGGCAGGTCAGCGGACTGGAGGCACTGGTGCGCTGGCAGTATGAAAGCGAACAGCTGCTCTATCCTGGTGAGTTCATCTCGGTCGCGGAACAGACCGGTCAGATGGTCGCCCTCGGCGAGTGGGTGCTTCGTACCGCCTGCAACCAGCTCTTTCAATGGCACCAGCTGGGCTTCGACGGGCTCTCGATTATCATCAATCTGAGTCCACAACAGTTGATGCAGAATGAGTTTCCGGCAAGGGTCGCCGCCATCCTCGAGGAGACTGGTATATCTTCGACGCAGCTCGAATTCGACACCCGGGAGCGATTTCTGCTGCAACCGGGAAGCGAAGCGTTCAGGGTTCTGAGCCAACTCAAGAAGATGGGAATCCGCATCGCCCTGGACGATTTCGGCAGCGGCTACTCATCGCTCATCCAGCTGCGCAACTCCCCCCTGGACATTATCAAGATGGATCCCTCCTTCATCGACCGGATCGAGCAGAAACCGGATACGCTACACCTGGCAGCGGCCATCATCTCGCTGGCCCATGGCCTGAAACTTAAAATCGTGGCCGAGGGGGTCGAAAACAGAGCACAACTGGAATTTTTAAGCCGACACCGGTGTGATGGTGCCCAGGGCCTGATGCTGGGTGAACCCCTGCCGGCGGAGCAGACGAGCTGTCTGCTCCAGTCGGGCTGGCAGCCACTTTCCTGACCGGCAGAGCGCTCCACTACCACTCTTAATGCTTGATGCTATGTTACCGTCTGGAGTGACGTGATATTCTTCGATGAATATACCAAGTTTCAGGAAAACAGACCCATGCCGTATTTCGTCTATCGGATCGAAACAGAGAATCAGCTCGAGTGCCTGGAATCACACCCCAAATACCGGGATGCACGCGATCGGGCCCGTGAACTCCGCGCCAATCAGCCCGAGGGCAATCAGGCCCTGATCCGACTGATCCACGCCAGCACTGAGGCCGAAGCTGAAAAACTGCTGCTCACCCCGAGAGAAGCACCCATCGAGGGTGATGACTGACAGTACTTCCTCTGCACGCACGGGATGCTCCGCGCCCATCAGAATTCATCGCCTGGGCCACTCAGAAAAAGGATCGTAAGCATGGAGAAAGAGGCGAGCCAAGGCCACTCCAGCCAACTGCAAAAATATCTGCCCACCCTGCATAAATGCCGGGACGCGGCCCTGTCCAGATTCAGTGAACAGCTGGACCAGATGTTCGAGCATGTGGAACCAGCGCTGCTCGACTTCATCGATAAGGCAGAGACCAACCAGAGCCAGTTTCAGTTCATCGATGCAATCAGCGTGGTCAACAGTCGCAAGGCGATGGTGAAACAGCGCTTCCAGGAAGAGATCTCCAGAGGTTTCACCGAATTCAGCCGTGGCCAGGCCATCAGCTACCCAGTGCCACTGCTTGACTCCCAGCGGGAAAAGACAGGCAGTCTGGAACTGGTCGGGGAAGACGAACTGAATCAGCGGCTGTCACTGCAGAACATGGTAGAAAGGGCGCAGAACAGCAGCTTTCAGCAGCTCTATGCGCTGAAACAGCGGCTGTCACTGATACGTGGTGGCCAGAAAATGGAACAGCCCGACACCCCTGGCGGACCACTCCATTGCACCTCCGCTTTCCAGACTGCAGCCGGCGAATTCGGGTTTGAGACCAATATCCTGCTCATCACCTACGCCCTGTTCGATAAATTTGTCATGCGTCAACTGAAGGAGGTGTACGAAGCGTTCAATCAGGCGTTGATCGATGAAGGCGTATTTCCCAACCTGCAGCTGGAGATTCCCAGGTCCGAGGCGTCCGTGGCAGGGGACAACGACAACGAACCGGCAGCTGCCGCTGAGGCCGATTCCGAAACAGCCGGGAAAACCGACGCCGACGGCATGGACCTCACCCTCGGAGAGGAGCTGTTCAACTCAATCCGGAACCTGATGGCCTCCAGGCGACGCGGGGATCCCCGCTACGCCCACCATCCCGACTACGACCAAAGCCCCGGCGCAGGCAGCGGCAGACAAACGATGGTGGATACGCCGACCCTGGTCTCCGCCATCGGCGATCTTCAGCCGGACCACAGCGCATCCTTCCTGCCACAGCCTGACAAAGCGGGTAATCTCCCGGCCAGCGTCGAGGTCGATATGCAGATGCTGGAGCAGATCCGGCAGCGCCTGATCCAGGAACGGGAGAAACTGTTTCGGGGTGTCGACCCCAGTGAGATACCCAGCGCCGACCTGGACACCATCGAGCTGGTAGGCATGTTATTCGAGCACGTACTGAATGAGAAGGATCTGCCAAACATCGCCAAGGCCCTGATCAGCCACCTGCACACCCCCTATCTCAAGGTAGCCATCCTCGATCACCATTTCCTGATCGATTCGAAACACATCGCCCGCCGACTGCTCAACCTGATGGTGGATGCCGGGCGCATGTGGATCGAAGAACAGGATCTGCGGCGCGGCATCTATTACCCGATGCAGGAGCACGTCAACCGTATCCTGTCCGAATTCAAAGATGAAGTCAGCCTGTTCGATGAGATCTTTGAAACCCTCTCCAAGCAGCTGGAGGATTTGGAGCAAAAAGCCAGGGTGGTAGAGAACCGTGCGCGTGAAGCGACCCGGGGGAAGGAGCGTCTGGAGAGTGTCCGTACCCAGGCACATCGTTTCATCCAGGAACGGATCGGTGACAAGCGTTTTCACCCCATCATCGAGAATTTTCTGAACCATGCCTGGTTGGACAAAATGATTCTGATGTTGCTGCGCGACCCCCACGTCGAAACCACGCCCGAGTGGCAACAGGTGCTCCGTGTTATCGATGACCTGCTCTGGGCCTATCGTTCCCGGAACGACCTGCGGATGCGTACGGCGCTGCAGGAGAGACTGCCTGACCTCAAACAGCGCATCGAGGAGGGTCTCGCCGCCATGGGCAACTTTCATCAACCAGCGCCCCAGACACTGTTCGATCTGTTTTCCAACCTGCCTGAGACAGCACAGGCAGCGGGGAGTGAACCGAACATTTCCATCCCGGAACAGCGCCAGAAAAGGAAGAGCGCCACTCAGAAACCTGCCACCCCCCCCCTGAGCGACCAGGAAAAAACGATGGTCGAAACCTTGAAGAAGGCCAGGTTCGGCACCTGGTTCGAACTGGAGGATGACACTGGAAAGACCCACTGCTTGAAACTATCCTGGTTCAGTCCGGTCACCGCCAAGTACATGTTCGTGGATAAATCCGGCATCAAGGCACTGGTGACCCCCATCGATGTGCTCGCCCGGCAGATGTGCAAAGGGAAGGGCAGGATTATACGGTATCCGAGCGCACCCTTCGTCGACCGCGCCCTGAAGACCGTCTTCCGTATGCTGCGCATGTCCAACACCTGACACACCAGCCCAGGAAAAGCACTATGCAGGAAAATCGCTCCAGTCCACGCAAACAGCTCAATGAGAAGATCGATGTGCTCGATATCAATTCGGGCGAGCTGCTGGGTACCCTGGTCAATATCTCACCCGGTGGCTTCATGCTGTTCTCCAATAAGCCAGTGGACAGCAACCGGCTGTTCCAACTGCGTCTGCAGATGCCGGAAGCCGATGCGGGAGAAACTCTGGAACTGGGTGCAGAGAGCCTCTGGTGCAAAGACACCACCCACTCCCGAGGTTACTGGGCTGGTTTTCAAATTATCGACATCTCGGAGCAAGGTATCAGACAGGTCAAGCAACTGTTCGACAACTGGGCCAAGTAGAGTAGGGGCTGTTTCAGCTGTTACCGAGCAACGAGATCACTTTCCTGACGTAGTCACGGGTCTCTGGAAAGGGGGGAATCTGATTCCCGTATTTTCTGACTGCGTTCTCCCCCGCATTGTAAGCCGCCAGCACCAGTTCTAGATCATCGTCGAACATCTTCTTCAGGATCTTCAGATAGCGGGCGCCACCAACCAGATTCTGCTCCGGGTCCCAGCTGTCCCGCACCCCAAAGCGGCGTGCGGTGGCCGGCATCAGCTGCATCAGGCCCTGAGCACCCTTGCGTGAAAGGGCCCGGGAATCGTACGCGGACTCTGCCCGGACCACGGCATGGAGCAACCCCGGGTGTACCTGTTCACGCCGGGCGACCCGATCGATCAGCGGTGAGAGCCGCTTCCGGTTCTGCTTCATCCCGGCGATATCTATACGCGAGTAGGAACCAAAGCGGGGATCATTACCCGATCGCCACAGCAACGTATAGCTGACACCTTTCATGGGACTGTCGGTGAAATAGAGATTACCCGAGCGATCCTCATACTTGTAGATCTCTGCCGTTGCGGGCAGGGTCTGAAATAGCAGAACCGTTGCGACCAAAGCCACAATCAAACCCGATACCGATGGCGTTTTCACTGGATGCTCTTCCATTGTCCGCTGAATGATACAGGCACTATATCGGCTGATCAGGATACACCTTTATGATGGTTGTGCTGATATTTACAGCTGAAAGCCGATATGCGCTCAGGCGTTCGCACGATGCTCCAGCCCGGCCCGGGCCGCCTGCTCCGGTCGGGCGCATATACCCTTGCTGACCAGATAGTCGATCACCTCTTCCGCCAGTTCATCCGGGCTTTTCTCCGCTGCCTTCAGGATCAGCTCCGGTGATTCGGGGGCCTCATAGGGGTCATCGATCCCGGTGAACCCCTTGATCTCGCCCGCCCTTGCCTTTTTATAGAGTCCCTTTGGGTCTCGGGCCTCACACACCTCCAGCGGTGCATCCACGAACACTTCGACGTACTCACCTTCTTCCAGGGTGGCCCTGACACGGTCCCGGTCGACCCGATAAGGGCTGATAAAAGCGGTCAGGGCGATAATACCAGCCTCGGAGAAGAGCTGGGCCACGGCGCCGATGCGACGAATGTTCTCTTCCCGATCGATGGCGGAAAAACCCAGCCCGAAACGCTCTGCAAACTGGCCACCATGCCGTTCTTTGAGCATTCCAGCGCCCGCATTCAGGCCATGACGCACATTGTCGCCATCGAGCACCGCACTATGGATACTGTACCGATGAAGCTTGTGATCGAGGACATTGGCGACGGTACTCTTTCCCGACCCGCTCAAACCGGTAAACCAGATCACACACCCCTGATGCCCGTTGAGAGACTCCCTGTTGGTGCGGGAGACCTGGTGTTCGTGCCAAGTGACATTTGTATCATTGACCATGCTATTGACTCCTTGGAATGGATATGAAAAATGAGGTGATCGGAGGCTCATGCAAAACTATTAAATCCCCTCTCCCTTGAGGGAAAGGGCTATAAAATCTAAGCGTTATCTTTTTAGATCCCCTCACCCCAACCCTCTCCCGCAGGGAGAGGGGGTATTTTGGATGAACCTCACCGGACAATCTGCTGTCGGCCTGGCCCAGAAATCCTTTAGATTCCCCAGGTTCAGCGGCCGCAGCATTTCTTGTATTTCCTGCCACTGCCGCAGGGGCAGGGATCGTTACGCCCGACCCTGGGCCCTTCGCGGACCCGGGTCTTCGGTGGCACCACTTCACCGTCGACGAAGTACCAGCGGCCCTCCTCTCTCCTGAATCGGCTCCGTTCGTGATGCTGGCGCACCACACCTTTATCCTTGTAGGTGGCAACGAACTCAACCATACCGTCGTCGTCATCCGGTTTCCCGCCCTCCCTCGTCAGGATCTCCAATCCCAGCCAGTCGGCGCTCTCCGCCCAGCGGCGAGTGGCAGCAGCATCGTGATCCGCCCGGTGTGCCGGGTGCAGGCTCTCCCCCAGATAGTCGAAGGCGTTCTCCACGAATGCACTGTAACGGGAACGCATCAGCGCCTCGGCGGTCTCCGCCTGCCGCTCGCCGGAGAGCAGCGGGCCGCAGCACTGCCCGAACTCAACATTCGATCCACAGGGACAAAGGGGCATGGGGTACTACCTCCAGAAAAACCGCGCCGACATTACCATGCCAGCCACAGGTTGTCGATCCGGGTTAGAGCCCCAGCTCCTGCCAGCGCTTTCTCAGCCGCTTGATCGACACCGGGTAGGCGGTCCCGACCTCCTGGGCGAACAGTGACACCCTCAACTCCTCGAAGGCCCAGCGCAGCTCCTCGATCCGCGGATCCTGCTTGCCGCTTTTACGGTACTTCTCGTCCCGCTCCTGCCACTGTCGATAGAACCCCTGCATCTCTTTCAGCCACTGCTGGTCCCGGCGTGCTGTATGCTGCAGTTTTTCCAGCCGCAGCGCCATTGCCTTCAAATAGCGTGGAAAATGCTGCAGCTGTCGATAGGGGGTGTGCTGCAGAAAACCGTGAAACACCAGCCGGTCGAGCTGCTGCTTCATGTCTGCCACAGAAGCCACCCAGTTGATCTGGGTGATACCGGAGAGCTCTCTGCGCAGTGACTGATATCCAGCAAGTATCTCTGTCAGCAATTTCAGCGCCGCGTCCGCCCACCCCATCAGCTCACCCCGGCGTTCATCGAGCCGCTGCCTGAAAGATTCTTCATCGCGCACCGCCGGCATCCCTTCGATGAAACAGAGATCCACGATCAGTGCCACCAGTTCCCGCTCCAGCTCCTGCTTCCCCGGTGTCTCAAACCCTTTAGGTGGAGCGGCGGCCTTCGCATACTGCAGACGCAGCTGCTGCAGCCCGGGAAGATTGCGCCGCAGGTAACGGATCTCCCGCGGCAACTGCAGCATAAACAGGCGCCGCAGGCCACCCAGAGTCGCCCGCTGCGCGTTCGCCTGTGAATCCAGTATCCGCAGATCGACCCTGGCTCCCCGATCCACCAGGGCCGGAAAGCCCATGAGCCGGATCCCACCCCGCTCCAGCATCACCGACTGCTGCAGCGTACCAAAGGTCCAGTCGGTCAGCCCCTCCCGTTCCAGCCCGCTATCGTCCAACGCCTGGTGCCCGACCTGCGCCTGGTCACCATAGCGCTGTTTCAGATCCAGCAGATCCCTGCCCGCAGCGATGCATTGCCCCCGGTTGTCCAGCAGCTGAAAATTCATCTGCAGATGACCCGGCAGCGTCGACTCATTCCAGGCAGCTTCCGGGATGTGGACGCCGGTCAAGGATTTGAGCTGTTCCGCCAGGGCACGGGTGAGGGGTTTGTCCGAGGGCTCCAGACGCTGCAGGCAGGCATCCGCATATTCGGGCACCGGCACGAAGGATCTGCGCAGTGACTTTGGCAATGTCCTCAGCAGCGCGATCACCCGCTCCCGCAGCAGCCCGGGCACCAGCCACTCACAGCGCTCCTCAGAGACCTGGTTGAGCACCGCCAGCGGGATCTTCAGGGTCACCCCATCCGCCTGGTGCCCCGGCTCGAAGTGATATTCCAGGGGAAGCTGAACCCCGTTCAGGCTCATCTGGCCCGGAAAACGCTCCTCATCCGGCTGCTCCAGCGCACGGCTCATCAGATCCTGCAACCGCATGTGGAGTAGTTTTGGCTGGCTGGCGGTGGCGCTGCGAAGCCAGCGCTCGAAGCGGGGGGTGCTGTAGATCCCCTCCGGGATGCGCTGGTCGTAGTACGCGTAGATTCGCTCTGCATCCACCAGCAGATCGCGACGGCGCGTCTTATGTTCCAGCATCTCCACCTCGTCGATCAGCTCCCGGTTGTGGCGCCAGAACCGGGCACGGGTGTGGAAGTCCCCGTCCACCAGGGCCGAACGGATGAAGATCTCCCGCGCCAGAACCGGGTCGATGGGGCCAAAATTGACCTTGCGCCTGGGCACCAAGGGAAGCCCGAACAGGGTGACTTTCTCGTAGGCGGCCACCTGGCCCCGCACTTTCTCCCAGTGGGGCTCGGACCAGCCCCGTTTGACCAGCTCCCCGGCCACCGACTCCACCCAGGCCGGCTGGATGAGCGCAGCGCTGCGAGCGTAGAGCCGGGTGGTCTCCACCAGCTCCGCCGCCATCACCCATTTGGGCTGTTTCCTGAACAGGGCGGAACCGGGAAACAGCATGAATCGGCTGTTGCGTGTCCCCAGGTATTCGTGACCCTTGCCGCTGCCCTTGCGGCCGATGTGGGAGAGCAGCCCGGTCAGCAGCGCCCGGTGGATCTCCTCGTAACCGGCCTCCGCCTGGTTCTCCCGGAATCCCATTCCGTGCATCTCGAGCCTCAGCTGCTGATGGATGTCACGCCACTCCTGAACCCGAGTCCAGGAGAGAAAAATCTTCTGGCAATGCTGGTGGAATTTGCGCCGGGAGAGGTGGCGCTGCTGCTCCTCCAGATGTCGCCAGAGGTTCAGGAACCCGAGGAAATCGGACTCCTCGTGGCGAAACGGGTGATGCGCCTCATCCGCTGCCTGCTGCTTCTCCAGGGGCCGGTCCCTGGGATCCTGAACACTCAAGGCCGCCGCGATCACCAGCACCTCGTTCAGACAGTGCCCCTGGGCGGCCGCCAGCAGCATGCGTCCGATACGGGGATCTACCGGCAGCCTGGCCAGCTGCCGGCCCAGCGGGGTGACCTGGCGGTCGCCGCCGATGGCGCCAATCTCGGACAGGATACGGTAGCCATCCCGGATCAACCGGTTGTCCGGCGGATCGACGAAGGGAAACGCCTCGATCTCACCAAAGCCCAGGATCTTCATCTGCAGGATCACCGACGCCAGATTGGTGCGCAGGATCTCCGGCTCGGTGAATTCGGGTCGCGCCTCGAACGCCTCTTCCGGGTAGAGGCGGATGCAGATGCCCGCCGCCACCCGGCCACACCGCCCCTTGCGCTGGTCGGAGCTGGCCCGCGAGATCTGCTCCACCGGCAGCCGCTGCACCTTGCTGCGGTGGCTGTAGCGGCTGATACGGGCAAAACCGGTGTCGATGACGTAGTGGATCCCCGGAACCGTCAGCGAGGTCTCGGCCACATTGGTGGCAAGGATGATGCGCCGCTGCCCCCCGGGTTGGAAGATGCGGGACTGCTCCGCGGGGCCCAGGCGCGCATACAGGGGCAGCACTTCGGTCAGCGGCATGCGGTGTTTTCGCAGGCTCTCGGCCGTCTCCCGTATCTCCCGTTCACCACTCAGAAACACCAGGATGTCACCCCGTTTCCGGTCGCTCAGTTCGTCCACTGCTGCCAGGATCGCCTGTTGCATCCCCTCGTCACGCTCGCCGCCTCCCTCCTCCAGCGGCGGCCGGTAACGCAGCTCTACCGGGTAGGTCCGGCCGGAGACGTTGACCACCGGTGCCCCACCGAAATGGCTGGCGAAGCGGTCCGGGTCGATGGTGGCGGAGGTGATGATCAGCTTCAGATCCGGCCGACGGGGCAGTAGTTGCTTCAGATAACCGAGCAGAAAATCGATATTGAGACTGCGCTCGTGGGCCTCGTCGATGATCAGGGTGTCGTATTCGTTGAGCCAGCGGTCGCGCTGGATCTCCGCCAGCAGCATACCGTCGGTGACCAGCTTGATCTGGCTCTCCGGGCTGACCCGGTCGTGGAATCTCACTTTGAAGCCGACACAGGTGCCCAGCTCTCGGCCCAGCTCGGCGGAGATTCGGCTGGCCAGGGCGCGGGCGGCGATACGCCGCGGCTGAGTATGGCCGATACGGCCATGGATGCCCCGCTCAAGGGCAAGGCAGATCTTGGGCAGCTGGGTGGATTTGCCGGAGCCGGTCTCGCCACAGAGCACCACCACCTGATGCGCCTCTATCAACTCGGCAATCTCCCGCCAGTGCTCGCTGATGGGCAGCTCTGTCGGAAACCGGGGTTCCGGGCGCTGCCCTCTCCGCCGCTCCGCCAGGGCGTGGGACTTGGTTATCTGCCCGCGGAGGCGATCGAACTCCTGATCCACCGGTTTGCCCTGCCGCTGCTGCCTTTGCAACGACCGCAGCCTGTGTCTGAATCCATGCCGGTCACTGAGCATGCAGCCATTGATGGCCAGGAGATCAGGTGATGGGCGGGATTTCACAGGGGACACCAGGCAGACAGATCCAAACAGTTCGTTTTGCGGCCTCATAGACCTGAAACGGCGTGATTGTACCCCAATTCGACGCTATCAGATGCAGAGCAAAGATCTGCAGTATGCATTCACGGCCTAAAAGCAGCCGCGGATTAACGCGGATCAAACACGGATTGATTTGATAACACAGACCTCTCGAACTCTACTTTTGAGCGCCGAAGCTGATTTGCTGCCCGATCTCCACCCCAGTAGCCTTCAATTGTTGATCAATTGCGCCCCGTCTTTGGGCCTATAAACTTTATCCGTGTGTAATCCGCGTTAATCCGCGGCTAAATGCCTTTATGATCCCGTGAACGGCTATGATCTTTAGATAATCAGGTCCACCAGCCGTTCGTACAGCCGGTTCACCTTCGACAGCAGATCGGGGT
The DNA here is from genome assembly GCA_030619405.1 of Sedimenticola sp. GTDB lineage: Bacteria > Pseudomonadota > Gammaproteobacteria > Chromatiales > Chromatiaceae > JAUXBK01. Next base: position 38,022 of record JAUXBK010000001.1, read on the forward strand.
CATGAAACTGTGATGGCAAGTCGACATCCTCTCCCCCGAGCTCCTGGTGGGCCAGGCGATCGGCAATCCATACCAACCCGCCTTCAGACAACCTGGAAAAACCGTCGTGATGCTCTTCGGCACAGCGCCCGAACAGCGCCGGCAGTTGCCAGCGGTCGAGCAGAGCCGCGCCTGCATTGGTGTGGGAGAATCCCAGAAGTTCCCGTTCCACTTTGATCAGTGGTCCGCCGCCTGCTTCCACCTGCAGCAGCACCTCCCGATATTCGACCGGCATCCGTTGCAACAGGAGCAATTTACCGACATCGTGCAGCAAACCAGCTACGAACAACTCTTCCGGACGTCCGACCCGGTGCAGCTCCGAGAGTTTCCGGCTGGCGCAGGCCACATACAGGCTGTGGCGCCAGAATCCGTTCATATCGATCAACTGCTTGTCGATGCCAAAGAAGAGATCCTTCACCTCGGTGGTGAACAGAATCCACCAGAGATCGAAGGCCCCGATGCGCAGGATCGACTCGGAGACCGTACTGATCTCCCGCGACAGACCGTAATAGGCCGAGTTGGCGAGGCGCAGGGTACGCGCTGTGAGACCCGCATCGGTCTCCATCACCCGGATGACAAGATCCATGCCTGACACCTCTGATGCGAGTGCATCGTAGATCTCCAGCAGCACATGGGGCAATGAGGGCAAGGTTGCGTTGTCGAGCAACCACTCGACCCTCCTGCCACCTTCGATTACCTCACTCACATTGTGCACCAGACATCAATTTTCGGGCGATAGCAGACCAGCACCAGAGAGTGGAAAAGGTATGTGCAGGTTTCAGTCAAGGGTCAACGATCCGTAAATTAATCATCATGTTCCCTGAATATAACGACACTTAAGGAAAAATCTTCACTGGTGACTGAAAAGAGACCGTCCCACCCCCAAACGTAACCGTTCAATACCTCTTGCCTTAATCAATCGAGTCTGATCGACGCCACCAGCGACGCCATCGACGATAATGACCGGTAAATCCCGGGGTTGCGTACGACAACTCATTGTGGTTTACGATACACAAAACGAAACACATGGGTATATGAGATGAGAACCAACATCGTTCTTGATGACGCTCTGGTCAACGAAGCCTTCGCATTAACGGGTGTACGCACGAAAAAGGAACTCGTAAACCTCGCACTACGGGAGCTTATCGCCCAGCGCAGGAAAAAGGACCTGCTCGATCTTGCCGGTAAACTGGAATTTGCTGATGACTTCGACCACAAAGCACTAAGGCATATGCGCAATGATCCTGATTGATACCTCGGTCTGGATCACCGTCCTACGCAATCGTTCCGGGGAAGCACAGCGGCTACGGACATGGCTTGCCGGGCAAATGTAGCCACTATACTCGGCAAGAGCACACTGGGAGATCGCGATCAGAATTATTGGCAAAACTGTTTTGATCAATAGTCGTAGGGTCAAACTATTCATGCCGATTTTGCAGCGCAATAGGCGGCAGTCGGCCATAAACGGACGTCCAGATAGCCGTCCCTGGCTCGCCACTATAAAATTTTCTGACATCTAGGAGCCTGTCCGAGAATAGAAGCCGTGGATGTAGAGGTCATTGGGAGCCAACGGCCTTGAACTCCCCTATTCGATGAGCTTGCCGCTCCCGAGCAGATCAGCCGTCATCTTCTCCAACTCTTCCGCACCCGAGTGAACCACGGTGGGATCAGGCGTGTAATCCAGGGCATCGTTGCGCCGTTCGTAGTCGGCGGAACTCAGGATCACCTTGATAGCGTTGAGCCTGGCGCGATGTTTATTGTCGGCGCGGACGATGGTCCAGGGTGTCGCCTGGGTGTGGGTGCGCTTGAGCATTTCGTACTTCACCCGGGAGAAATCGTCCCAGCGTTCCTGGACCTGGAGGTCGATTTCGCTGTGTTTCCACTGTTCCAGTGGATTGGTCCTGCGGATCTCGAAGCGTTTGGCCTGCACATCCTTGCTGACGCTA
>JAUXBK010000223.1 GCA_030619405.1 Sedimenticola sp.
CAAGGAGTAACCATGTCTGAAATCATCGATGTTCGGGGCCGCGAGATACTCGACTCCCGGGGTAACCCCACCGTGGAAGCGGATGTCATTACCGCAGATGGAGCCATCGGCCGTGCGGTTGCCCCGTCGGGCGCCTCGACCGGCTCCCGGGAAGCGCTGGAACTTCGCGACGATGACAGTAAGCGATATCAGGGCAAGGGAGTGCTGAAAGCGGTCGGGCACGTCGATGGAGAACTGCGGGATGCGGTGGTCGGCATGGATGTCTCCGCTCAGGCGGAACTGGACCGGTGCATGATCGAGCTGGATGGAACCGACAACAAAGGGCGCCTGGGTGCCAATGCCATCCTGGCGGTCTCCCTGGCGGCGGCCCACGCTGCCGCCCAGGAGAAGGCGCTGCCGCTCTATCGCTCTCTCTCCGGTGGCCCCTACCGTCTGCCGGTGCCGATGATGAACATCATCAACGGCGGGGTCCATGCGGACAACAGCGTGGACATCCAGGAGTTTATGATCATACCCGTGGGTGCCGGTTCCATTCGCGAGGCGGTGCGTTACGGCGCCGAGGTGTTTCATGTCCTCAAGTCCGTGCTCAAGGGGCGCGGTCTGAACACCTCGGTAGGCGATGAAGGCGGCTTCGCCCCGGATCTCCCTTCCAACGTTGCCGCCATCGAGGTGATCCTCGAGGCGATCGAAAAAGCGGGGTTCAAGACGGGGGAGGATATCCACCTCGGTCTGGACGCCGCCAGTTCGGAGTTCTTTCGCGATGGCGTCTACGACCTCGCCTCCGAGGGCAAAAAGTTCAGCTCGGCCGAGTTCGTGGACTATCTGGCCGGCCTGGTCGATCAGTATCCCATTCTCAGCCTGGAGGATGGCATGGACGAGAGCGACTGGGATGGCTGGAAACTGCTCACCGAACGCCTGGGCAAACAGGTTCAGCTGGTGGGGGACGACCTGTTCGTGACCAATACCCGAATACTCGCACAGGGCATAGATCGGGGGGTGGCCAACTCCATTCTGATCAAATTCAATCAGATAGGAACACTGACCGAGACCATGGAAGCGATCGGAATGGCCCGGGATGCGGGCTATACCGCCGTTATATCCCACCGTTCCGGTGAGACCGAAGACACCACTATCGCCGATCTAGCGGTGGCGGCCAACACCGGGCAGATCAAGACCGGGTCCCTCTCCCGCTCCGACCGCGTCGCCAAATACAATCAGCTGATGCGAATCGAGGATCAGCTCGGTGCGGAAGCGGTGTATGCGGGTATGGGCGCTTTCCCCAAGTTTTGACCGTTCCGGGTCGCGGAAGTCGCCCCGGATGATGATTCGACTGCTCTTCGGAGCCCTGCTGCTGGCGCTGCTGATTCTCCAGTATCGCCTTTGGGTGGGGGAGGGGAGCCTGGCGGAGACCTACTCCCTGCGTGAGCAGATCACAGCCCAGAAACGGGAGCTGGAAGGTTTGCGGAAGCGGAACCGGGCGCTGCATGCGGAGGTGGTGGACCTGAAGACGGGGCTCGACGCGATCGAGGAGCGGGCCCGCAGCGAACTGGGCATGATCCGAAAGGGTGAGGTCTTCTATCAGACCGTGGAACCGGGCGGGAGGACGGCAGATTGAGTGCGGGGGCGATCTGCTGGGCGGTAGTGCCCGCGGCGGGTGCAGGCCGTCGTATGGGGAGCTCGATCCCGAAACAGTACCTGCCCCTTGGTGACTCCTTGGTGATCGAACACACGCTGGAGAGACTGCTGGCCCACCCGTCGATACGGGGGGTTCTGGTGGCCATCTCGCCAGGGGACGGGTGGTGGGAGAGTACCCGCTTCTGCTCCAGTCTACGGGTCCGGCAGGTCTCTGGCGGGGCGAAGCGCTGCCACTCGGTACTCAACGCCCTGAAACAGCTGACGCAGCTGGCTGCTCCGGATGACTGGGTGCTGGTGCACGACGCAGCCCGCCCTTGTTTGTCGGGCAGCGATATCGACCGTCTCGTCGGTGAGCTCTCCGGTCATCCGGTCGGTGGTCTTCTCGCCGTTCCTCTGCACGACACGGTGAAACGGGCCGATGCCTCCGGGCAGGTGGTCGAGACGTTGCCGCGGGAGCAGCTTTGGCGTGCCTTTACCCCCCAGATGTTTCGCCTCGAAGCCTTGAGGATGGCCCTCGAACAGGCGCTGGAACAGGGGTTCGAGGTTACTGACGAGGCCCGTGCCATGGAACTGGCGGGGTTTTCACCCCTGCTGGTAGAGGGGCGGGGAGACAATATCAAGATCACCCGGCCAGAGGATCTGGCGCTGGCAGCGTTTTATCTGGAGCAGCAGAAAAAAGAGCTATAAGAACACTCTACTGACTCCCGCGCACGCGTGGGAGTCAGTTTGAACAGAACTTAATGAACGCTCCCGAACGAAAGATCCAGCGAATACGCCGGCAGTGGGATGCCCGCGATCTTGGAAGCCTGAACCACGGGACCTCTCGGGAACAGGGTGTAAAGGTATCGCTTTCCACCCTGTTTCTTGTACTGGGCCATCATCGCTTTCAGTACGATGCGGGCACTGCAGGTGGTTCCGTGCTCCTCGCAATGGCCTCTGAGGAAGTGAATCACATCCCAATGTTCATCGGTCAGTTCGATATTCTCTTCCGCGGCCAGCTGTGTGGCGATCTCCTCGTTCCACTCATCGAAACTCACGGGGGCCTTGCTGGATTCATTGGCCATGTGGTCTGTTATCGGCATCTCTCTCTTCCTCCTGGATTGAATACGCTGGTGGACGGTGCTCCCGTGGCTGGAATATTGATTTTGCTCTGCTTCCAGACGAGCGGGACAAGCACCTCAAATACATCATAGACTAAGTCTGAAAAAATACCAGACTTTTTTACTAGGTATTATTGATTCATCGGGAATGCGGGTAATATTCGTTGAAGTCTCCAGGAGTCAGAGGATGAGAATTGGACAGGGTTACGATGCCCACCGTTTTGCCGAGGGCCGAAGACTGGTCCTGGGCGGGGTCGAGATAGCGCATCATCGGGGGCTTGCCGCCCACTCCGACGGCGACGTGTTGATCCATGCGCTGTGTGATGCGCTGCTGGGTGCCGCCGGGGCGGGGGATATCGGGCGCCATTTCCCGGATAACAGCGCCGAGTTCGAGGGGATCGACAGCCGGGTACTGTTACGGCGGGTGATCTCCAGGATAGAGGGGCTCGGATTCCGGGTCGGCAACGTAGATGTTACCGTGGTGGCGCAGGAACCGAAACTGGCGCCCCACATGGCGCAGATGCAGGAGCGGCTGACGTCGGATATGAGGCTCGAGCCGGGCCGAGTCAACATCAAGGCCACCACCACCGAAGGGATGGGGTTCGCTGGTCGCCGTGAAGGCATCGCCAGTTACGCCGTGGTGCTGCTGGAAGAGCGTTGAATGTACGGATCAGACCTCCCCTATGCCTTTGGTGGACCCCTGTGCAGCGGTGTGATCCGCTCCACGCCAGGGGATTTCCGGGTCGATGAGATCAGTGTGGTTACCCCGGATGGAACCGGCGAGCACGCTTTGCTGCAGATCGAAAAACGGGGGACCAATACCGACTGGGTGGCCGGGCTGCTGGCCCGTCATGCCGGGGTGCCCAGACGGGACGTGAGCTATGCTGGGATGAAGGACCGGAATGCGGTGACCCGGCAGTGGTTCTCGGTACGGCTGGCCGGGCGTCCGGAGCCGGCGTGGCAGGTGATCGACTCCGACACACTGAGGGTGCTGGTAGTGACGCGCCATGGTCGCAAGCTGCGCACCGGCGCATTGAAAGGCAACCGGTTCGAACTGCGTATCCGTGATCTTGCCGGGGATCCAGGTGCCCTGGATGAAACACTCTCCCAGCTGTCAGAACAAGGGATGCCGAACTACTACGGTGAGCAGCGTTTCGGTCACAACGGGGAAAATCTGGAGCGGGCACAGATGCTGTTTGCCGGCAGCCTGAAACGGCTGCGACGGCATCAGCGGGGAATCTATCTCTCTGCCGCCCGGGCCATGTTGTTCAACCAGGTGCTGGCCCAACGGGTGAAGGATGGCAGCTGGAACCGGTTGCTGCCAGGCGAACGGGTCA
>JAUXBK010000211.1 GCA_030619405.1 Sedimenticola sp.
GCATCAAAAGGATCGCAAATGTGCCGGTGCCGTGGCTGCTGGCGAACTCTCCCCGCTCCTGCAGCAGTTGCATGACGAAGGCGGTGGAGGAGAGCGACAGGGTGAGGCCGATGAGCAGCGCCGTCTTCCAGGACTCCACACCCAACGACACATACAATGTAATGGCAAGACCGGTCAGCAGGATCTGCAACGAGCCGAGACCGAACAAGTCCCGGCGCAGCGACCACAAGCGGCCCGGCTTCATCTCCAGACCGATTACGAACAGCAGCAACACCACCCCCAATTCAGTGAAATTCCGCACATCCTCCACATGGGCTGTTACATAGGGACCTGGGGAGTGAGGGCCGACTACCATGCCCGCGACCAACAACCCCAGCACCGAGCCAAGGCCGAGGTGGCGGAAAAGCGCGACCGCCACCGATGTGACTGCCAGCAGGAGCAAGGCGGATACGATAAAACTGTCTAAGTGCATTCTGTCCTCGGTTGAATGGAAAACCTTTTCAGATTGTAGGAGAGAAAGCACATTGTCAGGGTGGATCTAGGTATAGGGTCGAGACTCGGTGCTGCACCTTATTGTTGCGCTGCGGATTTTCTCAATACCTTACAAGACGCTAAGGCAATAACGACCTGCCCAAGCGACAGTCCGCCATCATTGGCCGGCGCTGCTGGGTCGAGAGATAGGGCGGGTGCTTGTCGACGACGATGGTGTTGGGACGAAAATCGAACAACTGTCGATAGAGTTGCAGATTGTGGCGATAATCATGGACGCGATCGTGATGCTGGTCATGTTTGTGATCATGGCCCTCGATCCTGGTCTCGCCCTCGCCGCATCCACATACCATACACATCACACAACCTCCAGGTCTGGAATTTTCATCACTTCACTAGTCATATTGCGGATCATTACCCACAGTGGATCTTAGTTACCTCCGATGGCAAGTTTAATGCCATCCAAAAGTTTTCGGTATCCTTGTTGACATCGTATCTACCCCCGTCCAAAACGGTCAAGATAGTGGGCGAACAGATTTGGGTTTAAATCCTTTAACCGCTGCCGTCGTTCAATCAGATCGGCTGCGGGGACCGCTACGGCGCCCGCCGTCACCAAGTCGGCAGTGACAAGGTAATCTTCTGGCGCTTCTACCTCCATCATACAAGCTGTATCCGTCAGTCTCAGAACAAAGCCAGGCTGCTCCAGCAGCGACCAGGCAGGAAAGTCCTCGCTGCCCAACTCCGGTTCCAGTCCCACAAAGCGCTGCCAGCGGCTGCGCCAGATAGACTCCGCCTCCCTGCCGATGGCGTCGGCCTGATCGGGAGAACACCAGCAGAGACGGAACCAGCAGCCAGCCGCGAGCTCGTTCTGTTGCAGACGCCCGCAGGCCCTGGCATATCGGCGCAACAGCAGGGGCTCCCGGCGCCAGCCGGATGTCGACTCGACACTCCGCTGCACCAGGTTCCAGGCTTCCAGCTGAATCGCCGGATAGCTTGCATGCAGTTTGGGATGATCAGGATCGAACACTTCATCCTGCAACGCCTCGATCAACCGCTGCCAGAAGGGTGCTAGAAAATCCCGGCTGCCGGAGCCAAGCCTGTCGCCGGCCAACGGTGTCAACTCCTGTTCCAGATAGTCCAGCTCGACAGAGACATCCTCCACCGGCAGATGCAAACCCTCGGCCGCATTTACCAGCAGCTCCAGATCGCCGATCTGACTGTTGCCCGGGTCGGCATCGAACAGGCGCTCGAGCAGCCGACGGGCCTCAGCATAATTCCTCTCTACCAATGCTCCGATTACCCCATTCACCAGGGTGACTCCGGTAGCGTCCATGAACAGGTCCAGCTGCGGTGCATCGGCAGACTTGCGATAGCGGGTGTGAAACAGCCTGTCGAAGGCCGAATCCGCGCTGAAGCGCAGCTTGTCACCGTCGCGGGTTCCCCATCGGGAACAGCAGAAGGATTCAGCCACCAGCCCGAGGGCCGCGGCGTAGGCAGCCCCCTGCTCGAGAAAAGCTCGGCTCCGCTGCGGATCGCCAAACAGCCGCTCATCGAGAAAATCGCTCTCTTCCGCCCGCCAGGCCTCGTAATCGGCATAGGAAAGCCGCCCCTCTGCCAGCAACAGTTGTAACGGGGTGTAGACGCCCTGTTCCAGCAGGAGCCGGTCGATAGCCTGGCGAATCTCTTTTTCCTCTTCCATGTCCGTCATTCCAGCGGTCCGAACAAGTTATTCAGATCCTCCTCCGTCCAGCCCTTTCCAGCGCCCACCCTCTGATTGAACAAGCTGTCCGCCAGGACCTGTTTGTGAGCCTGCATCACTATCTTCTATCTTCATGTCCTCTGTCTTCTGCTCTCTGCCCCCTGTTACCCTGAAACAACTCACCACCCGCCTCCCACTCAACTGCACCGGCTCCGGATAGGCGCTGCGGCACTCATCCATGGCCTCCGGGCAGCGGGGGTGGAAATAGCAGCCGGCGGGGGGGTTGGCCGGGGATGGCATGTCCCCCTCCAGCCGGATCACCTTGCGCCGCTTCTCCGGGTCGATCTCGGGCACCGAAGAGAGCAGTGCCCGGGTGTAGGGGTGCAGGGGTGACTCCAGCACCTCCTCCACCGTACCCCGTTCTACTATCCGTCCCAGATACATGACCGCCACCTCATGGGCCAGATAGGCCACCACAGAGATATCGTGGGTGATAAAGAGATAGGAGAGCCCGTACTCGCCCTGCAGATCTTTCAGCAGATTCAGTATCTGCGCCTGCACTGAAACGTCCAGGGCGCTGGTGGGCTCGTCGCAGACGATAAACCGGGGCTGCACCGCCAGGGCCCGGGCGATGCAGATGCGCTGCCGCTGCCCGCCGGAAAACTCGTGTGGATAACGCTGGGCCGCCTCGATCGGCAGGCCCACATGTTCCAGCAGTTCAAGCACCCGCTCGTGGCGGGCCGCCGCCGTCGCCCCGATACCCTGGGCCTCCATCCCTTCCGCGATGATGTCCCCCACCAGCATACGGGGGTTCATGGAGGCCACCGGGTCCTGAAAGATGATCTGCACCTCCGAGCGGCGCCGCCGCAGCGCCTCCCTCCCCAGCCGGGTCAGCTCCTCGCCGTCGAAACGGACGGTGCCGGCGGTGGGCCGGATCAGCTGCAGCAGCCCCTTCCCGACCGTGGTCTTGCCACAGCCCGATTCGCCCACCAGCGCCATGGTGCGCCCGGCAGCGATGGAGAGGCTGACCCCATCCACCGCCTTGATCTGTCCCACTACACGCCGGAACAGCCCCTTGTGAATCGGAAAATAGACCTTCAGCCCCTCCAGTTCCAGCAAGGGCTCCCCCCCCCCTCCGCTGGGGCGGGACTCGTCCAGCGGCTCATCCGCTGGCGTCATCATCGCCTGCACCTGCCCGCAGAGGTGGCAGCGCATCCCCTGCCCCGGGCCGATGTCACACCAGGGGGGGACCTCCCGGGTGCAGATATCCATGGCGTGATCACAGCGTTCCAGGAAGCGACAGCTGTGAAACACCTGGTTCAGATCGGGCACAGCGCCCCGAATCACCGCCAGCCGCCGGCCGCGCTTGCCGCTGCCGGGTAGCGACTCGAACAGCTTCTGGCTGTAGGGGTGTGCCGCATGGCCGAAGAAGCGATCGGTAGGGGCCGCCTCCAGGATCTCCCCTGCATACATCACCGCTACCCGGTCCGCCACCTCTGACACCACGCCGAGATCGTGGGTGATGAGCAGAATCGCCATGCCGGTCTGCCGCTGCAGTTCCTTCAGCAGGGTCAGCACCTGGGCCTGGATGGTGACATCCAGGGCGGTGGTGGGCTCATCCGCGATCAGAAGATCCGGGCGGCCGGCCAGTGCCATGGCAATCATCACCCGCTGCTTCATACCACCGGAGAGCTGATGGGGATACTCCCGGGCACGCTGGGCGGGATCAGGGATTCCCACGGCGTCCAGCAACTCCACCACCCGGCCCTGGATATCTCCCTGGCTGGCCGGATCGTGGATCCGCACCGCCTCGGCAATCTGGACTCCCACCTGCAGCACCGGATTGAGGGAGGTCATCGGCTCCTGGAAGATCATCCCCATGCGGCCACCCCGCTCGGAACGCATGGCGTTCTCTGACAGGTCCAGCAGGCTGATTCCGCCCAGATGGATATGCCCGGCGACGATCCTCCCCGACGGGGGCAACAGGCGCATCACCGACAGCGCCATCATCGACTTGCCGCAGCCCGACTCCCCGAGCAGGGCGAAGGTCTCCCCCCGGTGTATCTCCAGATCGACACCATCCACCGCCCGCACCGGCCGGTCACCCTCCCCCAGCCAGGTCTTGAGCCCCTCGATGCGTAACAGTGTCTCTTCCATACCGCCAGCCCTGTCCTGTTCAGTTATTCCTCGATACACCGCTCTGCGGTGTATCGCATATCCTGGCACTCAGCGCCCGGTAGCCGCCGGAGCGACAGCCCGGTACCCGCGGCACAGAGCGCCTGCCTAGTACAGCAAATGTTAAGTACGAGGTATCAGGGTGTCGGGTTACGGCGCGCTCATAAGTGTGTGATAACCTGAAATATCAGTGAGATGCGCGCCTAACCCAACCTACATTATGTTCGTAGGGACTTAGCGTTTGCTGTA
>JAUXBK010000141.1 GCA_030619405.1 Sedimenticola sp.
CGGCGATGTAAGCCTGATTGTCGTCGTTGTAGACGAACACCTGGGGGTTGATCACCAGGCAGTCGTTGCAGCTGGTGCAGAGGCCGCTGTCGATCCAGGGATCGGCGACAACCGGTTCATCCTCCTCCTCGGTGGCCGGGGCCGGTTCGGGTTCCACTGCCGACTCCGGGGGCTGCGCGGCCGCCGCAGAGACTACGGGCGCCGCCGGGGCGGCAGCCGGCAGCCAGGGGGCGCCACCGGTTAAGTCCATACCCATCAGCATCTCAGTGAGGCGCCCCATCACCCCGGCGGCGGCCTCGGCACGCTCCTGCTCGAGCTCTTGGAGATGCGCCTCAATCAACCGCTGGCGCTCCACCCCGGCCTCGGCGGTGATCTCCTCCCGGGCCCTGGCGATACCCAGCTCCAGGTAGCGGCTGCGTACCCCGGCCATCTCCTGCAGCGTGTGCCAGAAATTAAGCCGGTCCCGGCAGGCGTGTACCAGGGTGCGGGTCACCGCCAACTGGCGCAGTTCACCCTGATCGCTGACCGCCCAGACGAAGGGGATCTGCTCCGCCGACTCTTCCTCTGGCATGGCCAGGTAGTCCGCAATCGGCACCAGCGAGTCACTCTCGCAGACCAGAGGTACCGGGGTGAAATGCCGGTGCAGCCGGGGAATCAGCAGGGCGTAGTCGGCAAAGGTGAAGGCAAGGTCGACATCGACCTGTTCGCTGCTCTCATCCCGGTAGCTGAAAAGGTGGATCGGCCAGTCCCGCTCCGGCTGAGGGTTACCGATGAAATCCATACGGTCGGCGAAGCTGTCACCCGCGGACGGGTTGATCTGAAAGAAAGGGTGTACCCGCCCCTCCAGCGCCGCACCCGCCACCAGCCAGCCGTTGAGCCCAAGGTCCTGTCCGGTGGGGCGCAGGCCGACGTTGATCAGGTGTAACCCGGTACGGGTGGTGTCGAGTGCGGTGGTGAACTGATGCAGCAGATGTTCATGGCGGGCGGCGGAGGTCTGGCACACTACCGCCTGACGGTGGGCGATGCCCAGGTAGCCCAGCTCGGTACGGAAGTGGGCAAACGGCTCCTCTTCGGTATCCCGGCCAGGATTGGCGTGACCCAGGACCCGCACCAGGATCTGCACCGGCCGCCCCGAGTTGAGCAGGCGGGAGAAGACCGGCATCGCCTCACCGGCGACCCGCTGGGCGGTCTCCAGGGCGATCACTGCCGGCACCAGCAGCAGCTCCTGCTGAGAGAAGGCTTCCCAGTTGAAGTTCTCGAACCAGGGGTCGTGAATCGATTCATCGTAGAGGTCTTCGATCTCCAGCCGAGCGATACGAACGGCCGCAAAGATCTTTGCCAGCCGGGCCGCCTCCTGATCGAACAGCTCCTTGGCCTGAACGCATGGATCTGCCGACGAGACCGCCTCGAACCCCGGTATGTCACCCAGCAGCGCCTTGCTGTCCAGCCCTTCCAGGTGGACGAATCGCACCAGGGTCGGCTCCTCCCGGTAGGAGCGCAGTGTCTTCATGGCCCCCTCCACCCGCTGCCGGCGCAGTGGGGACATGCCGATGGAACCCCGGGAGTGGTCCATCACCTTGGACAGTGCCTCGGGGTCGAACAGGCGGGCGGAGAGACCGATCGACTCTTTCACCGCGGCCGGCTCCATCGCTTCATCCGATTTTTCCCGCTCGACATCAAGCAGCAGCTGCAGCCCGCGTATCGACGCCTGAACTTCGCTCTGAAACAGGGCATGGCGCGGTATCACCCGGCAGCGGATGACGTGGATCAGCAGGTGGATGGCCGGGTGGCGGCCATAGGCGAGGAACTGCCCCTCCTCCGGCACTGCCTGGAGCATTCGATCCAGGTCCGCCTGCAATCGAGCATTGCTCTCTTCATCCAGTGCCAGCTGTTCCAGCATAGCCGCGCTGACCTCCATCAGCAGTGGTCGTGCCGCCACCGGGGTATCCTGATCCTCCAGTCGCTGCCGCAGTGCCTGCTCCAGGCGCAACAGGTTGTCCTTGAGCATGCGTGCGTCGCCGTCGGTCGGGGCGAAGGAGGCCACCGCCTCGACCAGAAACCTGGAGACCGGCCGGGCCAGATCACTCCCCTCCCGGTCACCTTCATCCACATCCGCCGGGTAGAGAAACAGGGGGTAGTCGTAGCGCAGCCTGGAAGTGTCCCGGTAAGGGGCCAGCAGCGCCGGCAGGAATTCCCGCTCCAGCGACTCCAGCTGATCTCTGACCGCCGGGTTTCCCAAATGGAAGTGGCGCAGAGTGTGCAGTATCCGCTTGCTCGCCTCCCCGTCCTTGATGGCGGTGGGTTGGGTGGGCAGGCCGTCGTTTTGATCGTTGCTTTTCATTTTGATATGGAGACGATTTCGAGGCTCATGATTTTTCTAACTCTCATAGCTTGCAGCCTGTTGCCTCTTCCCACACCGGGTTCACAAGTTCGTCCAGACTGTGACCGTCTCGACCTTATCTAAATGCCGAAGTGATCCAGCGCCTTCTCGATCACCGCCAGCTTCTCCGCATTGGTCTTGTTCAGGCCCCGGGCGGACAGATCCTCGTATACCGGTGCCTCGGGGTTATGATAGAGCAAGCCTACCGGGAGTCTGGACTGATCATGGGCAATCTCCATCGCCTCCACCCAGTTGGAGGGGTCGTGCTCCCGCTGATCCGGAAACAGCCGCTGGACACTGTCATCTATTGGAATGCCATTTTCGTGGCTCAGCAGCAGCAGTTTGTCCGGATCCTCCTGATAGGGCTTGCAGAAGGAATCGGAGAAGACCGGGCAGCGCTGCATGATGCGTACGAAGCTGGTACCCCGGTGCTTGTGTGCTGCCTTGATGGTCTGATACAGCAGTGGCGGATTCCAGTCCGGCACCTGGGCCACGAACGAGACGTTGCTGATACCCAGGGTGACGGTCAGCGGGTTCAATGCCGGCAATGGCGCCCCCGTCGGATGGGTATTGGTCCGCTCCCCGGTGGGCGTGGTGGGAGAGGTCTGCTTCTTGGTCAGGCCGTAGATACCGTTGTCGAAGATCAGGATCACCATATCCATATTGTAACGAACGGCGTGGATCCAGGGCCCGGCGCCGATGGAGAAACAGTCTCCATCCCCGGTGCCGACCCAGACATCCAGGTCAGGGCGACGGGCCTTGACCCCGTTGGCCAGGGGCAGGGCGCGACCGTGCAGCCCGTGCAGACCATAGGTTCCCACGTAGTGGGGCAGACGGGAGGAGCAGCCGATGCCGGAGACGACCACCGTCTTCTCCGGCGGCATCTGCGCATCCCGCAACACCCGATGCACGGTATTGAGAACCGCAAAGTCGCCGCAACCCGGGCACCAGCGCGCCTCACCACCGGCATAGTCACCCAGGGTGAAATAGCGCTCGAATACATCGGCTGACCAGTCAGCTTTAAGTCCAAACATCAGTTCTGCTCCTCACACACTCAGTTGTTCAAGGCCTGCAGCCGCTGGCTGATGACAGTCTGCAGCATACCCGGTTGCAACGGGTGGCCATAGACCACCGACCAGCAGTCGATATCCACCAGGGTCAGGGCCCGCAATACCATCGCCAGCTGAGCGTAACGCCGGTTCTTCTGGGTAATCAGAGGATGATCGAGATTGTCGCTGTAGTTGATTTCCACCGTCATCACCTTCTTGAAGCGGCTGAAGATCTCCTTCAGTCCGGGTTCCAGCGGTGATAGAAAACGCAGGTGCAGGGAGGAGACGCGCTTGCCCTCGGCACGCAGCAGGTCGATCGCCTCCTCGATTGCTCCGAGGGTGGAGCCCCAGCCGACGACCAGCAGATCCCCCTCCGCATCACCGTGCACTTTGGGGGGCTTCAGGGTCTTCTGCAGGGCCGCCAGCTTGCGGCTGCGCAGTTCCATGCTCTCCTGGTTGGTGTCCGAATCGTAGGCCACCTTGCTGTGAGTAGTGTGGGCAAGCCCTGTCAGCACATACTCGCCGTTACGCTGTCCCGGGATCGGGCGCTGGGAAAGCCCGGTCTCCGAGTCCCAGTCGTAGGCCGGGACCTTGTCATCCCAGGGCGACTGGTCCACCGGCGCCGACAACCACTCCTCCTGCAGTTGCGGCCGCGGGTAGGGTTGCACCCCGGTGGCCAGGTTGGCATCGGTGAGCAGGATCACCGGGGTGCGGAAGGTCTCCGCCAGGCGCCGCGCCAGGATCACGAAATGGAAGCACTCCTCGATGGTGGAGGCGGCGATCACCACCTTCGGGGCATCACCCGGCTCCCCATACAGGGAGCTGAGCAGGTCCGCCTGCTCCACCTTGGTGGGCAGGCCGGTGGAAGGGCCACCCCGCTGCACATCGACGATCACCAGCGGGATCTCCGCCATCACCGCCAGGCCGATCATCTCGGTCTTGAGCGCCATCCCGGGGCCAGAGGTGATGGTACAGGCGGTCTTTCCCGCATAGGAGGCGCCGATGGCAAAACCGATGGCGGCTATCTCGTCCTCCGCCTGGTGCACGAAGCCGCCAACACCATCGAACACGTCCGCTATATAATGGGATGCCGAAGTGGCCGGAGTGATCGGGTACATGGAGACCAGCTCCATGCCCGAGGCCATCACTCCCAGGCCGACCGCCTGGTTACCAGTGGAGATGATGGTTGGCCGGGCGTCGGTGGTGTCGTCGGGGGGAATCTCCCAGTGATAGTCGAGCCGTTCGGCCGCAAAGGCATAGCCGGATTCGAACAGCTCGATGTTGGGCCGGATCACCTTCTCCCCCTTGGAGGCGAAGGTCTTGGCAATCTCCTTATGGGCCAGCTCCGTGTCCCGGCTGAACAGGTAGGAGATCATACCCAGCACGAACATGTTCTTGCCCCGGCGGGCGTTGGCGACGATCTTCAGACACTCCTGCTCCATCGGCAGCTCGTGCATGACCAGCCCGTGCGCCTGGAACTCCTTAACCGCGCCAGCATACTGATCACGGATCTTCTCGTCTGGATCTTCTTTCCATTTGTCCTCCAGCAACACGATGGTGCCTTTCTTATAGGCGCCATTGGCGATACGGGAGAACAGCACCTGCTCGTTGAAGGCCACCACCAGCTCCGCCTCATTGCCCATGTTGCTGATACGCCTGGAGCCAACCCGGATACGGATACCGGAGGCACCGGCCGGCGAGCGGGCCGGGGGCTGGATCTCGGCCGGGATGATCTCCACTGTCCAGACGCCGTTGCCCATCTTGCCGCTGATGGCGCCAAAGGTCTGGCCGCACTTCTGGGCGCCCTCACCCGAATCGCTGACGATCTCGACGATGTACTCGTCGATCTTCGTGGCAGCACCAGTCCTGCCAGCGTAACCTTCCATGCTGACCACCGTGTCGTCCTGTTCTGATTGCTTCGTCATAAAACCTTCCCAACGAGGATCGTTCAGCAGCCACGCCCAACCCCAGATACTGGGATGGAGCGCAAGCGGGCGCACCGGGCAGATGCCGAGGAAGAGCGGCCTTAAAAAAGGTCGGCCCTGCGAGGTGCCGCTCTGGCTGCGGAGGAACCGGGATCCCGGTGCGATAAATTTTCGAGTGACAAACTATCGCAAAGGAAGCCGCCGAGGTCAAATCAGCCCACTGACACTAAGGGCTCGCGCCAAAATAAGTTTACATTTATGGGTGTCGAGATGCATCTCTCGCAAGGCGCGAGAACGCAGGAATATTTGTTATATTTCAAGTTATCGCAACGTGACCCACAGGGATGTGGGAAATGCCGGTTCCGTCAGGAACATGAACCGGCCAGCAAGAGATGTTAGATCGGCGACCAGAAATGTGACCTAGATCCTGCAAGTATTCGCACGCACATAGCACAACCTCTTGTCCCGTATAACGATACGAAAAATCTTGGAAATCACAATAAGGATTCCACGCAATTTTTCATTCGCTCCACGAAACAATAGCTTGCACTCTGTACGCACGACTACTTGCAGGATCTAGGTGTGAAATTATTTTGAAGCGAGCACTAAGGTAAGGATATGGGAATTTAGATAGCTTTTTTATGACGTTCGAGAAATTTGAAGGGTATATTTAAAAATATCCATTAAAGTAACGCATGCCCCATCTATGCATGAAACCCAGAGAAAACGCATCATAGACCGTCATCGGGACAGTCTCACCAGGCATGGTTATCACCCCCACGCCCTCTACTGGAGCAACCGCGAAATCCAGGAGATCCGTTTTCGGGTACTGGCGGAGATCGGCATCGTAACCGGGGATTCGGTGCTCGACGTAGGTTGCGGCTTTGCCGACTTCAGCGACTGGGCAGCCCATACGGGGAGAGCGGTCCACTATACTGGTATCGATCTGTCACCGGACCTGATCGGCGTAGCCAGAGAGCGGCATCCAGACCTCCTTCTGCATATTGGTGAACTGGAGGACGGGGGATTCGAGCCGGCCTCCTTCGACTGGGTGATCCTGTCGGGGTCGCTCAACGAGCAACTGCACGACGGGGGCGCCTATGCACGCCGGATGTTCCTGCAGATGTATACCCTGTGCCGCAACGGGGTGGCGTTCAATCTGCTGAACGCCCGCCACGTCCAGGCCCACGACCTGCAGAGCCTGATGCCCGACGAGGTGCTGGCTTTCTGCCAGTCGATCACCCCCCGCTGCAAACTGATTCAGGGTTACCTGCCAATTGACTTTACAGTCTACCTCTATCGAGAAGGTAAGGCCTGAGATGATTCAGGGGTCAGAATGTCAAAGCCCAGATGTGCATCCAACCCGATATAGGCCGGGTGGTGTGGGAGGGAGGGAGATCAAAACCTCCTTCCTATCCCTCTTAGCTGTATTTTCTTTTGTAACTATATTTTTCAAATATGCTTATGCACTTGACTAAGGTTCAACCGTTGTTCATCATCGCCGCATGGGATGGCCAGGGTTTCCGAGAACGTTCCGGGAGTTTCGGCGGTCAATATTGACCGATTTGAAGAAA
>JAUXBK010000150.1 GCA_030619405.1 Sedimenticola sp.
GAACTCCCACACCACCAGGATGTAGATCAGCACCAGCGCCACCATGAAGGCGGCGCCCATGTCCCGGAAGGTCTCGTAGGTGACCGTCCACTCACCCGCCCACTCAAAACTGGAAAAACTATCGTTCGGTGGCGGTCCCAGCCAGTAGGCATCGAGTTTCACACCATCGGGGGCGGTGTAGCCCTGTGACACCAGGCTATCCTGCACCTGTAACATGCCATAGACCGGCGCTGCCAGTTGGCCTCCCACATCCGCCACCACATACTCCACGGATCGCAGATCCTTGTGATAGATGATGGCCTCTTCCGGCACTTTCTCGAACCTGCCCAGTTCCCGCAGTGGGAGGGTGGTGCCGGACTGAGATTTTACCGGCAGGTCACCCAGACGGGTCACCTGGGATCGTTCGGCCATCGGCACCTGTATCACGATATTGACCGGTTCGTGGCCGGCACGCTGCTTGACATCCCCCAGCACCATGCCACCCAGGGCCATGGAGAGATTACGGTTGATGGTGTCTACCGAAATGCCCCGGCGCACCGCCTTCTCCGTATCAACGATGAAGCGCCAGTACTCATAAGGGTCACGCATATAGTTATCCACGTCCCTTAGACTTTCCGCCTGTTCGAATACAGTGGTAAGGTCGCTCGCCACCTGACGTCTGATCTCGCTGTTAGGTCCATGCACCTCTGCCACCACCGACTGTAGCACCGGTGGCCCCGGCGGCATCTCCACTACGGCAATGCGGGCACCCGTGCCCCGGATAATATCCGCCACCTCTTTACGCGCCTGAACCGCAATCTCGTGGCTGCTGCGCTTGCGTTCAGTTTTATCCAGCAACTGGACCTGGACCTCACCCTGCCAGGGATCCTGACGCAGATAGTAGTGACGCACCATCCCGTTGAAATCAAACGGTTTGGCGGTACCCGCATAGACCTGGACCGCGGTCACTTCGGGCATCTTTCGCACCATCTTGGCGATCTGGTCAGCCATATTGGCGGTCACCGGCAGGGCAGTCCCCTCCGGCATGTCCAGCACTACAGAGAATTCGGGCTTGTTGTCCAGCGGTAACATTTTCACCGCCACCATCTTGGTATAGAACATGGAGCAGGCCAGAAAAAAGGTGCCCCATAGGATGATCCGGAACAGATAACGCTTACGCGGATGCTCGATCATGGGGGTGAGCATCCGGCGGTAGAGTCCCTCCAGCCACTCTGCCTCTCTGTGCTCCCGCTTCTCTGCCACCTCCAGATAGGACATCGTCGGGCGCAACCAACGGGAGAGCGTCAGCCACGGAGTGAAGACGAAGGCCGCAAACAGAGAGATGAGCATGGCCGCAATACCCAGGGCCGGGATCGGTTCCATATAGGGCCCCATCATGCCGCTGACGAAACCCATGGGCATTAGTGCGGCGATCACGGTGAAGGTGGCCAGGATGGTGGGGTTTCCCACCTCCCGCACCGCATCCACTGCCGTAGCCGCGTCGGTCTTGCCCTCTTCCAGCCAGCGGCGATAGATGTTCTCCACCACCACGATGGCATCGTCTACCAGGATGCCAATAGAGAAGATCAGCGCGAACAGACTCACCCGGTCGATGGTGTACCCCGCCACCCAGGCGTAGAAGATGGTCATCAGCAGCACCACCGGGATCACCAGCACCACCACGATTGCCGGACGTAGCGCCCGAAAGGCGAACAACACCAGAAAAAAGACGAAACTGGTAGCAGCGAAGAGCTTGAAGATCAGTTCGTTTACCTTGTCGTTTGCCGTCTTGCCATAATCCCGGGTGATACTGGCCTCGACGTTGGCCGGAATCCGGCTGCCCTTCAGATCGTTCACCCGCTGGATGATGGCATTTGCCACCGAGACGCCATTGGTGCCCGCCTTCTTGGCCACGGCGATGGTCACCGCCGGGGCGCCGCTCACGCTATCACCCAGCTCGGATGCCGGCCCCGAGTAATAGCCCACCAGCTGTTTGGCATCCTCCGGGCCCTGGGTGACCCGTGCCACATCGTGCAGATAGACCGGTACTTGGTTGTGGGTGCCCACTACCAGCCGGTTGATATCCTCGATGGTCTTCAGAAACGACCCGGTCATCACCGTGAAGTGGGTGTTGCCCGACTCCACGCCACCCGCCTGCTGCTCGCTGTTGGCGGTGCGCACCGTGTTGGCCACCTGGTCCAGGCTGATGCCGTAACCGGAGAGCCGCTCGGGGAAGACCTCGATGGTGACCTGTTCCCGACGGCCACCCACCACAAAGCTGTTGCCTGTATCCGGGATGGCCTTGATGCTCTGCAGGACATCCTGGGCCAGCATCCGCAACTGGCCATCATCCACGTCGGGCATGCCGTCCTTGTCCATATCCTTGGACCAGAGGGTGACGTTCACCACCGGCACGTCGTCGATCCCCTTGGCCTTCACCAGCGGCGGCATCACCCCCGGGGGGATCTTGTCCATGTTGGAGTCGAGCTGACGATTGACCTTCACCAGCGAGGGGCCCATCTCCTCCCCCACCTTGAACTGGATGGTGACGATGCCCCGGCCCCTTTCGGTGGCCGAATAGACGTGCTTGACCGCCGGGATTTCGCTCACGATCCGCTCCAGCGGGTCGATGGCCAGGACTGCCACCTGCTCCGCCGAGGCGCCCGGGTACTGAACGAAGATATCAACCATGGGCACGGATATCTGGGGATCCTCCTGCCGGGGCGTCATGGCCAGGCCCAGCAACCCCATCAACATCATGGCAATAAAGAGCAGTGGTGCAAGAGGGGAATTGATAAAGAACTGTGCGGTGCGGCCGGCGAGTCCAAGATCTTTGTCTGTCCCCTGATCCGGTGAAGTCAGACCGTTGTTGTTTGGATCTTCCTGGCTCATCTACTTGGTTCCAATCATGATCAGTTTATATATTTTCAGAATATCTGGGGACAACAGGCACGCATGGCGGACGCCGATACGTCTACAACGGGAGACGACCTCACTCCCGGACCGACGAACACGTCAGGCCCGAAAGCAAAGTGCCTACGCAGGATCTGCCATCTGTGGCAGACCTGCCGTGTATCAACGCTTTCCCGGAGCGGCGGACGACCAGCCTGAAGTGACGCCCACATCCGGGTTTCGCAGGATCCGCTCACCCTCGCTCAGCCCGGACAGAACACTGATGTAACCCTCTTCCAGCCGCTCACCCTCCCGGATCAGCCGCAGTTGCGGACGGCCATCGGCTCCGACAACATAGACGCCGGGAAGGCTGCCGTTGTAACGCACGGCCGTCATTGGGATTACCGGGTAGTTACGGGCCGGTGCCGTAAAGTCGGGCACCATCAACTTGGCGTACATACCAGGCGCAGAGACCCCCTGGGGCAGGTCGAACTTCACCTTTACCGTGTGGCGCTGGGCATCTGCCATCGGGAAGATCTGCGCCACCCGCACCGGCACCACCTGGTTACCCACGTCCAGCTTCGCCTGCAGCATCATGCCTTCACTCAATCCCGGACGCAACCGGGCCGGCACATCCACCAGGATCTGCAGATACTCTACATCGGCAAACACCAGCAATGGCTGCCCCGGCTGCATGGTATCGCCAACCTCAATATACTTCTTTATGATGACCCCGTCGAACGGAGCCAGGCTCTTGGCATCCCTCAGCTTGGCATCGATCGCCTGAATCGCCGACTGAGCTGACATGATGGCATTACGCGCCGTGGCGATCTGAACCTGGGAACTGTAGACATCCGCATACCGCTCGGCCCCACGGCTACGGGTGCCAGAGAAACTCTCCATGGGATCGGTGAACATCTGATCGAACAGGTTGGGGATGCCCATGCCGCCTGTAGCCGCGTCGGACTTTGGGGACCAGAGCTCGCGGGTATATTGAACGCCAGCGGTCCGCAGCTGCGCATCGGCATTGGCCAGCTGCGCCAGTGCCGAGTTGCGCTTGGCCAACAGTTCGGAAACGTTCAGAGCGGCCAGCAGGGTGCTCTGCTTGAAGAAGTCGCCCTCGATACCGGCGAGATAATCCACCCTTCCCGGGAGCTGGGCGGAGAGCGTTACTTCCTTATAAGGGATGACCGTGCCGCCAAGAGAAACGGTGGGCGTGCCCCGCGCCTGCTGTACGGTGAAATAATCACCCCCAGCCACCTGCTGGGACAACGCCGACCCCGAAAGCGCTGCCACGACAGCAAGCCCCGCAGCCAGCAAGAACGCCTGGACTTTGATTCCCATCATCTAAACCTGCTAAATTGAATCGCCAAACGCGCCGGCCGACGCGCAGTGTGAAGTTTCAGGCCCGCCCCATCACGCTGAAAGTCTTGATGAAAGGTCCTGCCATGCGGGGGTCTTTCAGCATGGCGCCGTAATCCCCCACCTTGAATTTCATTTTACCAGAGGTGAATGCCATACCCAGGCCCATCATCCCAGGTGGCTTGCCGATCCATTTCTTCCACTGGGCGTCGCTGCAACGGATATCCCAGTTCAGCTCTTCACCGTTGTAGGCACCGGCGACCACTGCCTGGCCATTCTGGACATCGATCACCCCTCTCGGCTGATCCTCTCCCTCAAAGCCATAACCGATGACACTGTTGAAACCAAGCTGCCCCAGCGCACTGGTCAGATCGCCGTCCGCATTCCACTGTTCCATAAAGCTCTTCATCCACTCATCTGAAAAAAGCTCGACCATTTTCCAACCTCCATACTCAGCGATAATTTATTGTTTATCGACTTCCAGCGGACCCTTTCAATCAGCCGGAAGAGTCTATCTTCGACGCCTTGCAGTATCCCTTATGAGTTTGCCTAATGCAACTGATCGCCCCGGGAGCGATTCCTCGCCTTGCCATCCATAAGTATTTGGACATATACATAAATTCCCCACAGACGAGATGCTCGCCCGGGGGTGTCGTCGGGCACAGCGACAGGTTAGAATTGAACCTGGGAGGCTGTCGGACTTATCCGTTTGAAGCGAAAACCGGGAGGCGAATTAAATCAGTTTATCGTGTGAGGATAGTAGCAGGGCTATTTAACGAGCACTATAACCTGAAGTTAATCGTCATCCAGGGATTTACAACCAAACAGCGTTAAGTCCGACAGGCTCCTAGGTTGAAAGCGCTGCACTCAGGCAGTACCATCTCAGTAAATGATTACAAACAGGAGTTGAGCATGACGACTATGGGAACACTCATCGAAGGACGGCTGAAACACCTGGAAAGCCACCTGGAGCAGGAAAACCCTGTGCTGCTGAGCACTGTGCGAAGTTTCCGGAAACTGGATATGGTTTCCTATCGCATGGGCCTGCTGGATCAGGATGAATCCTATGCCACCCAGATTCCCTGGTGGCCCCTGATCTCGGTACTCGGTACCTTCTCTTCTGGAAAATCCACCTTCATCAACCACTATCTCGGTTTCAAGCTGGAGCGCACCGGCAACCAGGCGGTGGACGACCATTTTACCGTTATCTGTTACAGCCGGGAAGAGACCTCCCACGCGCTACCTGGCGTGGCCCTGGATTCGGATCCCCGCTTTCCCTTCTATCAGATGAGCGAAAAGATCGATAAGGTGGCCCTGGGGGAGGGTCGACGTATCGATGCCTATCTGCAATTGAAGACCTGTTCCAGTGAGCAGTTACGCGGCAAGATTCTGATCGATTCCCCCGGTTTTGACGCAGATGCCCAGCGCACTTCCACCCTGCGCATTACCGACTACATCATAGATCTGTCGGACCTGGTACTGGTCATTTTCGATGCCCGCCACCCGGAACCGGGTGCCATGAAAGATACCCTGGACCACCTGGTCAATAAGACCATCGATCGGCCGGACTCCGGAAAATTTCTCTATATCCTCAACCAGCTCGACACCACGGCCCGGGAGGACAACCCGGAAGAGGTGGTAGCAGCCTGGCAGCGCGCACTGGGCGACCGCGGCCTGACTGCAGGACGCTTCTACACCATTTACGATCCGGATTCAGCCGTCCCTATCGAAGACGACAAGCTACGGGAGCGGTTCGAGCGTAAACGGGATGCAGACCTCGATGAGATCCATGCCCGCATGCATGAGGTAGAGGTCGAAAGGGCCTACCGGATTGTCGGCTCCCTGGAGAAAACCGCCCGGGACATCGAGGAACACGCGGTACCGGCCCTGAGGGAAGCCCTTGGCCGCTGGAAACGACGGGTCCTTTGGGGTGATGCCATTATCTTCGGTCTGCTGTTCGCGCTGCTGCTCAGCCTGACCATCAAACAGGGATACTCGCCCTTGCCGCGGGACTTCCTGGCCAGCCCGGGCATGCTCTATGGCAGCCTGATCGGGCTCGCGGTTATCCTGGTGGGTTTGCACTACCTGATTCGCAAAGCGGCTGCCCGCAGTGTCGTTCCGGTACTGCGGCGACACATGGAAACGCTTGGCATCAAGGGTAATCTGGTGGAAGCCTTTCGTCACGGCACCCGCCCCTGGCGCAGTATCTTCAGCAAGAACCCGGCCGGCTGGAGCCGCCGGACACGCGGTAAACTGAAGCAAGTGATAGAGGATGCAGATACCTATATACAGACCCTGAACGACCGTTTTACCAATCCTTCAGGCAGCGGGACACTCACCTCGGACACGCCTGATGCGAAACAGGGTGAAACAGTCTAGGAGGCTGTCCGAGCGTAACCGTTCAGTCCCCCCTCCTAAAATCCCCTCTCCCTCAGGGAGACGACTCCATGGATGGAGGAGGTAGAGCGACGCAGGATGCCAAAGCCGAGGGTTAGGGTGAGGGGTTCAAA
>JAUXBK010000070.1 GCA_030619405.1 Sedimenticola sp.
CAAGGGGCGCATACTCGTTGTATGTAACCCTTGGCGCAACACCGAAGACGGAGTCATAGACAAGCAAGGCGCGTAATTTAATCTTTTCCAAGCCCCTAAGCCTTATCAATGACCTGGAATCGTTCCAGAATCGATATTTCCGGGGTTCCTATTTGATGTGCTCGAGTATCCCCTCCAACTCGTCCAGGCTGTTGTAGCTGATCACCAGCTTCCCCTTGCCGGCGTTGCCCTGCTGGATCTTTACCCGGGCGCCCAGTCTATCCGTCAGGCCGTTCTCCAACTTGCGGATGTTCGGGTCCTCACGGGCGGGTGTCTGGCCCTTGCCGACCGTCGGCCCCTCCCCCTGCAGCCTTCGTACCAGCTTCTCCGTCTCCCGGACCGAGAGCCCCTGGGCCACCACCAGGCGTGCGGTATCGGTCTGGGTCTGCTCTTTGAGACCGAGCAGGGCGCGGGCGTGGCCCATCTCCAGGCGCCGCTCCTGGATGAAGGTCTTGACCTCTTCGTTGAGATCCAGCAGGCGCAGCAGGTTGGTGACCGAGGTACGCGATTTGCCTACCGCCTGGGCAATCTGTTGATGGGTCAGCTCGAATTCATTGAGCAGGCGGTGCAGGGCGGTGGCCTCTTCCAGCGGGTTGAGATCGTCCCGCTGGATGTTCTCGATCAGGCCCATTGCCATGGCGGCCTGATCGGGCACGTCCCGGACCACCACCGGGATCTCGCTCAACCCTGCCTGCTGGGCCGCCCGCCAGCGCCGCTCGCCGGCGATGATCTCGTAACGCTCATCCGCTACCGGCCGCACCACGATCGGTTGCACCACGCCCTGTGCGGCGATGGAATCTGCCAGCTCCTGCAGGCTGTCCGGGTTGAAGTCGCGCCGCGGCTGATAGCGCCCCCGCTGGATCAGATCCAGGGGCAGCGCATTCACGTCGGTCTCACGGGAATCGTTACGCGTCTCCCCCTTCTCCCGGCCGGGGGCCGAACCCAGCAGGGCGTCCAGACCCCTTCCAAGACCGCGTTTCTTTGCTGCCATGCTGTTTTGCATTCAGGCGCTGACGCGCGCTTCCAGTTTATTTCGTTGATGGTGCCGGCGCATGAACTCACCCGCCAGGGCCAGGTAGGAGAGCGCGCCACGGGAGGATTTATCATACAGTAAAATCGGCAGGCCATGGCTTGGCGCCTCTGCCAGCCGTACGTTGCGCGGGATGATGGTGCGGAACACATTGTCGGAGAAGTGCTGGATCAGCTGGGCCGACACCTCGTTGGTGAGACGGTTTCTCGGATCGTACATGGTGCGCAGTATGCCCTCTATCTCCAGCCCACTGTTGCGGGTGCTCTGAATCTGACGAATGGTGCCGATCAGTGCCGACAGCCCCTCCAGGGCATAGTACTCACACTGAATCGGGATCAGCACCCCGTCGGCGGCCACCAGGGCATTGACGGTCAGCATGTTGAGGGAGGGGGGGCAGTCGATGATGATGAAGTCATAGCGTCCCTTGGCGCCGGCCATCGCCAGGCCCAGCCGTTTCTCCCGGAGGGTCGAGGTCATCAGCCCCACTTCTGCCGCCGTCAGGTCCGCATTCGACGGCAGCACGTCGAAATTGGCCTCCGGCGCCCGCACCACCGCCTCCGACAGTCTGGCCTCTCCCAGCAGCACATCGCAGCTGGAGCGTTCCAGCTGGTACTTGTCCACGCCGCTACCCATGGTGGCATTGCCCTGTGGATCCAGATCCGCCAGCAGCACCTTCTTGCGCAGGGAAGCCAGGGAGGCGGCCAGGTTGACGGCGGTGGTGGTCTTGCCGACCCCGCCCTTCTGATTGGCGACACAGATGATTCGACCCATGGATCTAACGCTTCCGGTTGTGCCCGCCGGAGAACCCGGCGTGGGCGCATGAGAATATCAGAAAGCGATCCGGGAGGGGTAATCCTGCGCGGAATTCCATCCCGGGAGCTTTCTGAAACGCGGCTTCCCGGATTTCGCTGCGCTCCATCCGGGCTACATTCAGGCGCTGTTTCATAACCGCTGAATTTCAGTGCCACCTAGGTGCCAATCACGTCAACTCTTGAACAGTGCCTCCGCCGTTTTCAGCAGGTCGTCCCCGGCATCCGGGCCATCGCCGGAACCAGGATCCGTGGGCTCGAAGTAACCGCAGAAGTTGGCCCGGCTCTTCTCCAGCACCGCTTCCGCCACCGGCTCCTCGCAGTCGTTGGGCCGGCCCGGTGCAAACCAGCGGCAGTTACGGCACACCCGGGTCGGCTTGCCGCAACCCGGGCACCGGGTCTCCCGGCCGTAATCGTGTTTACCCAGACCGGTGCCGCAGTTCCAGCACCGGCCCACTGCATCATCGACCATAACCGGCCTCTACCAATTCTCGCCCAGCAGTTCGAAATAGGCCTGAGGATGCAGGCAGGCGGGGCAGACCTTGGGGGCCTCTTCCGCCTCATGCAGATAACCGCAGTTCAGACAGCGCCAGACCACCTTGCCGTTGCGTTTGAACACCCGGCCCGCCTCCAGATTGGCGGCCAGGTCCCGATAACGCTTCTCGTGCTGCTTCTCGGCCACGGAGATCATCTCGTAGGCCAGAGCGATCTGATTGAATCCCTCCTCCCTGGCTACCTTCGCCATGGCAGGATACATATCGGTCCACTCATGCTCTTCCCCGGCCGCGGCCGCACGAAGATTCTCCAGGGTGGAGCCGATTGTCCCCGCCGGAAACCCGGCCTGGATCTCCACTTCACCACCTTCCAGGAACTTGAAGAAGCGTTTCGCATGCTCCTTCTCCTGATTTGCCGTCTCCTCGAAGATCTGGGCGATCTGCACCAACCCCTCCTTGCGGGCGGCTCCGGCAAAATAGGTGTAGCGGTTTCTCGCCTGGGACTCTCCAGCGAAGGCCGTCAACAGGTTCTTTTCGGTCTGGGTACCTTTGATACTCTTGCTCATGAATCGTCTCCTTCTACACTCGCTGAGGTTGGTCTCCCATCATACTCCGATCTTCCGGCTTCTGGCGGGCTGCCGCCTGTATCGATCGTATGATCAACTCTGCACTGGATAGTTCGCGCACCCGCTTCCACAACCGCTCCGGCCGCTCTGCATAGATCGCCAGCAACTCCTCTGCCGGCACCCAGAGCAGCTCCCTCCGTTTCTTGAACCGCTGCCCCTCATCGAGTACCCAGGCCCGATTCATCTCCAACACATCCCGATAATCGAAGCGGACGAAGAAGGTCCGCCAATCCTTGGCCTTCCTGCCGGGTGCCACGACTCTCGGACTCCACCAGTCGGGGTGGGCCTGCAGGGTGGCATCGAACAACGCCTTCACCCGTGATATCCCGGAGCGGACGGCCGCCTCCGTCACCGCTACGACCTCGATATCCGGGGCGAAATACATGGTTTCGGTCTCTTCCACGAACTCGCGTATCGCCGCCTCTTCATAACTCTCCCCGACACCGACCCCGCCACCGAAATCGATGAGGTAACCGATCTTTCTGCCGCTGAACGTCTGCTGAAACAGAAACAGTACCTCACCATCCCGCTCTGCAAACGGTATCACGCCTGCTCCCATTGCTACGCTCCTTGTCTATATCCTCACCCGTTCACAAAAGCTTAACCCGTGGCCTGGCTCTGCACCAGTTTCGATCAGAGACGGAAGTGGTACGCACCCGACTGGTGCAGTCCAGTGCAATCCACCCCATCTGCAAAGTGTGGAGGCCACCTTTCCCGACGGCACCAAACTGGTCACCGTACATGACCCGATAATCTGAGAACAATCAGGAGCACCCCATGATTCCAGGCGAGATGATCGTTACCGATGGCGACATCGAACTGAACAGCGGCCGCGAGACCCTGCGGCTGGCGGTGGCCAACAGCGGTGACCGGCCGATCCAGGTGGGTTCCCACTATCACTTCTACGAGACCAACCCGGCGCTTCGGTTCGATCGAGCGACGACCCGGGGTTTCGTCTCAACATCGCCGCCGGCACCGCGGTGCGGTTCGAGCCGGGGCAGAGCCGGGAAGTTGAGCTGGTAGCCTACGCGGGAGCACGCAAGGTCTACGGCTTCAATGGGAAAGTGATGGGCAGGCTG
Organism: Sedimenticola sp.; assembly: GCA_030619405.1. Taxonomy (GTDB): domain Bacteria; phylum Pseudomonadota; class Gammaproteobacteria; order Chromatiales; family Chromatiaceae; genus JAUXBK01. Next base: position 4,078 of record JAUXBK010000070.1, read on the forward strand.
GAGGGCTGACGATGGCGAAGATATCGAGACAGGCCTATGTGGAGATGTTCGGCCCCACCGTCGGCGACCGGGTGCGGCTGGGAGACACGGCACTCTGGATTCAGGTGGAGGAGGACCGGACCCGTTACGGCGACGAGGTGAAATTCGGCGGCGGCAAGGTGATCCGCGACGGCATGGGTCAGAGTCAGTGCGCCGCCGCCGATGTGGTGGACCTGGTAATCACCAACGCCTTGATCCTGGACCACTGGGGCATCGTCAAGGCGGACGTCGGGGTCAAGGGCGGGCGCATCGCCGCTATCGGCAAGGCGGGTAACCTGGACATCCAACCGGGGGTGGATATCGTCCTCGGTCCGGGTACCGAGGCGATAGCTGGCGAGGGCATGATCCTCACCGCAGGCGGCATCGACGCCCACATCCACTTCATTTGCCCGCAACAGGTAGAGGAGGCGCTGATGTCAGGCATCACCACCATGCTCGGAGGCGGCACCGGACCGGCGGCAGGCACCAATGCAACCACCTGCACCCCCGGGCCCTGGAACATCCACCGTATGCTGCAGGCGGCGGAAGCGCTGCCGATGAATCTGGGCTATCTGGGCAAGGGCAACGCCAGCCTGCCGCTACCCCTGGAGGAACAGGTGCAGGCCGGGATGGCGGAGGGGATCCCGGAACGGCTGCAACTGAAATCCCTGATCGGCACCGTGCAGGGATGCCGCGGGTTACGCAAGGCGGACATGGTACTCAACGACTATCAGCCGGATATCTCGGTAGACCCCCAGACCTATCAGGTAAAGGCGGATGGCGAACTGCTGGTGTGCGAGCCCGCGACCGAGTTGCCCCTGGCCCAGCGCTATTTCCTGTTCTGAAGATGGGTATGCCGAGATTCACCCGGCGCGCGGCGCCCGGAGACCGACCCGTCACCACTCTGACCCTCACCCTGGAACAGCGGGGGAAGAGCCGACTGCGGGTGACCCTGGACGACGGCACCGAGGCAGGACTGCTCCTGGAACGGGGCGGCATCCTGTGGGACGGTGACCTGATCACCGGCGACGAGGGCCTGGTGGTGCAGGTGATGGCTGCACCGGAACCGCTTTCACGGGTACACTGCGATGACCCGCTGCTGCTGGCGCGGGCCTGTTATCACCTGGGAAACCGTCATGTACCGCTACAGATCGAATCCAACCGGCTCTCCTTTCTCCACGACCACGTACTGGACGAGATGTTGCGGGGGCTGGGGCTGGAACCGCTCCTGCAGCAGGCCCCCTTCCGGCCGGAACCCGGGGCCTACGGTGGCAATGGTGGCGGCCATGAACACCATCACCATTGACCCCGGCGTGACGGGCTTGAGCCGGCTGCGGCTGCTGCAACTGATCAGCCCCTCCCTGCCCATCGGGGCCTTCACCTACTCCCAGGGGATCGAGTGGGCGGTGGAGGCGGGCTGGATCCGGGACGCAGGGGACCTCTCCCAGTGGCTCGAATCCCTGATCGAATGCAGTCTGACCCGGGTGGATATCCCGTTGCTGGAGCGACTCTACCGGGCCTGAGAGACAGCTGATGAAAGGGCCGCCCGACGCTGGAGCTGGCAGCTGCTGGCCTGCCGTGAAACGGCGGAACTGCGTAGCGAAGAGCAACACCGGGGGCGCGCCCTCTGCCTGCTGCTGAAGGACCTGGGACTGGCACCCGCCACCCGCTGGAGAGAGACCCTGGCGTTGACTCAGGCCGGTGGCTTCGCCCTGGCAGCAGTGGAGTGGGGCATCCCGTTGCGTGAAGCAGCCCTGGGTTATGCCTGGTGCTGGCTGGAGAATCAGGTCACCACGGCGGTGAAGATCGTCCCCCTCGGTCAGACCGATGGCCAGCGGGTGCTCTTCCAGCTAAGCTAACAGCTGCCCGAAGAGGTAAACCGGGGCCTGGGGAGAAAAGACGCCGCACTGGGAGGCTCGGCCCCGGCCCTGGCCATCGCCAGCAGTCGCCACGAGACCCAGTACACGCGATTATTTCGATCATGAATCCGAGACCAAACCATGGACAGTAACAAATCGCCCCTGCGCATCGGCGTCGGCGGCCCGGTGGGCTCCGGTAAGACCGCGCTGCCGGACCGCCTGTGTAAACAGATGCGTGACAGTTATCAGATCGCCGTAGTGACCAACGACATCTACACTCAGGAGGATGCCCGGTTCCTGATCCACAGCCAGGCTCTGGAGGAGGCACGCATCCTGGGCGTGGAGACCGGCGGCTGCCCACAGACGGCGATCCGGGAAGATGCCTCCATGAACCTGGCGGCGATTGCCGATCTACAACGACGCTTTGCCAACCTTGACCTGATCTTCATCGAGAGTGGCGGCGACAATCTCGCCGCTACCTTCAGTCCGGAACTGGCGGACATAACCCTCTATGTGATCGATGTGGCGGAAGGGGAAAAGATACCGCGCAAGGGGGGCCCGGGGATCACCCGATCCGATCTGCTGGTGATCAACAAGATCGATCTCGCCCCTCATGTGGGAGCCGCCCTGGAGGTGATGGAAAAGGACAGCCGCCACATGCGTGGCGAAAAACCGTTCGTCTTCACCAACCTGAAGAACGGCCAGGGGGTGGAGGAAGTGGTCCAGTTTCTGGTGCGGGAGGGGATGCTCGATTCCAGGGTGTGAACACAGGCAATATCGGATCGGATGTAGCACACACTATTTCTCTGTTAGCAGGACCGTCGGGTGAGAAAAGCAGCCTAAACCATGCAAAGCTGGCAACGACAACAGTCGGACACGCCGCCCACGGCAGCGGCTGCACCCCGACTCGAGGTGGTGATCGAGATCCCGGCCGGGAGCTTTCTGAAGCGCGGTTCGACCGGCAGGCTGGACTTCATCTCGCCGTTTCCGTGCCCATTCAACTATGGCTCGGTCGACACACTCATCGGGCTTGAGGGCGACCTGCTCGACGCCGTGGTGCTCGGCCCGCGGCTGCCACGTGGCGCGCGGGTCACGGTGCAGGCGTTCGGCGCGGTTGGCCTGACCGACCGGGGCATGTACGACGACAAGCTGATCTGCAGCGAACACCCGGTGGGCGAGTGGCAGCGCCGGCTGGTGCTGCTCTTCTTTGGTTTCTATGCCAGGTGCAAATGGCTGCTCAACCTGTTACGTGGCCAGGGCGGACGCAACGCCTGCGAGGGGTGGGTCGACGCCAAGGATGCGATCAACCGGGCCCGCCCGCGAACGGAGGAGCACTGGAGCGGCCCCAAAGTCCCGTTCTGAGCGTATGCACCCTGCACGGCAACCGGTTGCGGCAAGGTTGATGGGCACAGGGCCGCGGCCTAGGAGGCTGTCCCCTGTATCTGCCGCCCATTCAGCGGCTGAACGGGCCGTGCGTTGGTACCGATGAGGCGCCTGAAGCGCGCCAGATAGGCGGCAGAAATGGTGACCGGCTCCTTCATCACGACCCAGCGCACACCCTCGCCGCAAGGGGGCTCGCTCATGGAACCGGTATAGGTGAAATAGTCTCTCCTGGGGGGTAGCAGGAAGGTCGCATTGACGCCTACATGGTTTTCATAGACAGCGGGTACCCCGGGTTCCGGCAAGTAGTCCCCTATCCGTCTGAGCATGCTGTTGATGCGCCGCCCAACGGCCACGGGTACCGCTACCACCAGTCGTTCCCCGTTGGCATCCGCGTACTTGAAATGGATCTCCATCGGGCTGGCCCGGCCATTGAATAGGTGTTCACCGGGCGTGTGGAATTCGATTCTGAACAGTACATAGCGCCGCTTGCCGATATAGAGATAGCTGTCGGGTTCGAAATCGAGGGCCAGCGTATTGGGGCCACTGCGGATCGCAAGGGAACTGCTGCGGAAGGAGAAGCTCAGACGTGGCAGCTCGGCGGGCCTGACATCCCGGATGTCGACCGGCGACTGCTGCCTGCCCTCCGCACAGCGGGCAAACGCCGGCGACAGGCTGCCCCAGTAGGCGGGCCCCAGATCACCCTGATAACTCCAGTCCGCCGCAGTGGCGGCCCCTTGTACCCGGGTCCCCTGCGCCAAGGGGCTCGACGCCGCGATCAAAAGCGACAGGATAGGAAATATTCTCTTTTTCATATTCTCTGAGGGTAGATAAATCCCCGCACTTTTGCAAAACTGCAGGCGAGAGGGGATGGGGTCAGGTCTTGCCTTTTGCGGGAGGTGACGGGTAGGGGATGGGGTTAGGTCTTGCCTTTTGCGGGAGGTGACCGGCACCTGGCTGCACATCGTGGTGGCCCATGGCGAGGGGAGGGCGGAGTTCAGGGATGATGCCCAGCTGCGGAGCGTCCGCCCCCTGGTGGCCCAGCCGGGTAGGTGGCATCTCGTTCATGCCCACCATGATTTCTGGACATCAGGGGCCGGGGTCAAGCCGCATCGAGTCGTGCGGGAAAAATGGCGAGGGGCAGGCGGTTTGACTCCGCCCCCTCATAGCGACGGGAAAACACGGGTGCCGGGTTGCAGCTTGCCTGACTGAAAGTACCTGATGAGTATCCCGTTACCGAGAACGCCGTTCTATTGAATAGCATGTGATCCGTGCTATCATGCCAATGTGATCGAATCATTCCACGATCAGTCGACGGAAGACATTTTCAACGGCGTCAATTCAAGAGTCGCCAGGAAAACCTGCCCGCAGAAACTCTGGCCGATCGCCATGCGAAAGTTGGATCAACTCGATTCTGTACAGTCGCTCGAAGAGCTCAAGGTCCCCCCTGGGAACCGGCTGGAAGCGCTTTCTGGAGACCGAAAAGGGCAATACAGCATCCGGATCAACGAGCAGTATCGGATCTGTTTCTGTTGGGGGGAAACAGGCCCGAGTAGAGTAGAGGTTACGGATTATCACTAGAGGCATTGAGCATGGTAAGAATTCCAACGCATAGACCACCTACCCATCCCGGTGAAATGCTTCGGGAGGAATTCCTTGTTCCGATGCGCATAACCCAACGTGAACTGGCGGATGCCATCCATGTACCCTATCAGCGGGTAAATGAACTGGTGAACCAGAAACGGGGTATTACCCCGAGTACCGCACTTCGGCTGGCGAAATTCTTCGGTGTATCGGCAGATTTCTGGTTGAATCTGCAGGTTCGGTGGGATCTTTTTCGAGCACAGGCTGCTGAGGCTGAAGAGCTGAAAATGATCGAAGGTTTCCATCATTATCAGAAAATGGCCTGATGGGGGCAATGGGGTTTGCTAGATGCTTATCAGACTCGATTGATCGATCGAGTATTTGCTATTCTGGCCTGTCAATTTGACGCTGACATCCATCCATCGCACTGTTGAACTTAGCCGCTTCGCGGCGGCTTGTCTACGAACGCCACCGGCCTGAACAGACCCTTCTCTATCGGATCTTGGGGGGTGGAGGGTAACCTCCGTCCCTACCGCAACCCCTATTGTCCGATGGACAAAGTGCGGTAGACCTCCTGTAACGGACGATGTCGAAACATCGCGCATCTTGACATCACTTGTGGTGGCAAGTAGTGTGGTTTCATGAGAACCACACTGAACATTGCTGACGACGTGCTGGCCGCGGCCAAGAGCCTCGCGGCACAGCGGCACCAGCCCGTGGGCGAGGTGATTTCGGACCTCGCTCGCCAGGCCTTGGCCCCATCTGAGGCGATCGAATGCAGAAACCGCGTACCGCTGCTCCCGGCTGGTCGGCTATCACGGCCGGTGACCATGGAACTGGTGAACGAGCTGCGCGATGGGGGCGCGGACGGATGAGCGGGTACCTGCTCGACGTCAATGTGCTCATCGCCCTGCTCGACCAGGCCCATGTCAACCATGATGCCGCACACCACTGGTTTTCGGGGCGCACGGGCGGCCGCTGGGCGACCTGCCCGATCACCGAAAATGGCCTGATACGCATCCTTTCGAATCCACGTTACCCAAACGTGGACTGGATGCCGGCTGACATCGTGCAGCACCTGCGCAGCTTCCTGCTACCGGAACTGGGCCATGTGTTCTGGCCGGACCGGATTTCACTGCGCGACGATAAGTTGTTTCATCACGCATTTATCGTTAGCCACAAGCAGATCACCGATGTCTACCTGCTGGGTCTCGCGGTGGACCGATCCGGCGTATTGGTGACCTTCGATCGCTCGATACCCCTGCCTGCGGTCAGGGGTGCGGGCGAGGAGCACGTGACGGTTCTGAGTTAATTGCCGGGTAGACGAGTGATCGATGGGGTCTCGATCGATGGGGTCAGACTCGATTGATCCACCGGGAATTTACTACTAACCTGACGATCAGAAGCTGAAATCCATCCATCACACTGTACAGGGACGTACACCGATGGCCAGACAGCGACGTTTTTGCCTGCTAGGGCAGCCACAGCATGTCATCCAGCGTGGTAACAACCGCGACATCACGTTTGTCGATGCGCAGGACTACCGGTTCTATCTGGATACGCTTACCGACGCCTGCTACCGCTTCGGGTGCGCCGTACCCGCTTATGTCTGCATGACCAATCATGCGCATCTATTGATGACCCCCACCACCGAGAAAAGGATAGGAATTCCAATGGGGTTTGTCCAGGATCCGAGGCCCTGGAGGCGAAGATAAGGAGGCGGGAAGGAGTCGTCCGTGCAAAGAATCGCTGAGTTGGGATCCGTAAAAGCCTTTCGGAAGGACCCTGAGTAGCGTGGGAGGGGTGGTATCGCAATGAAATCTTGCAGACGACACGATAGGGACTCTGCCGTGCGGTGAAACCACTCAGCATCCGTGCCGTCAGGGGTGTTGCTAC
>JAUXBK010000027.1 GCA_030619405.1 Sedimenticola sp.
GCTGCTCTGCCATCACCTTCGTGATCGCCGCCGTCAGCGTGGTCTTGCCGTGGTCAACGTGACCGATTGTGCCCACATTGACATGCGGCTTTGTGCGCTCGAATTTTTTCTTGGACACGGTTCTCTACCCTCTGAGGATCATTGTTTCTTAGAAATCGCCTCGGCGATGCTCGCCGGGACTTCACTGTATTTCGCAAACTCCATACTGTAGGTGGCCCGACCCTGGGTTGCAGATCGCAGGTCCGTGGCGTATCCGAACATCTCGGACAGGGGCACCTCCGCCTTGATCTGCTTCCCGGCAGGCGAGTCATCCATACCCTGCACCAGGCCGCGCCGGCTGCTCAGGTCACCCATCACGTCGCCCATATAGTCTTCAGGCGTGACGACCTCGACCTTCATAACGGGCTCCAGCAGCACCGGGCGGGCTTTCTTCGCACCCTCCTTGAAGCACATGGACCCGGCGATCTTGAAGGCCATTTCGGAGGAGTCGACTTCGTGATAGGACCCGTCGTAGAGCGTGACCTTGACATCGACCACCGGATAACCGGCGATGACGCCATTCTTCATCTGCTCCTGTACGCCCTTGTCGACCGCGGGAATATACTCTCTCGGAACCACACCGCCCACGATTTCATTGACGAACTCGTAGCCGGTCCCTGCCTCCTGCGGTTCGATACGCAGGTAGACATGACCATACTGGCCGCGACCACCGGACTGACGGACAAACTTGCCTTCCTGTTCTAGCGTCTTGCGAATGGTCTCGCGGTAGGCCACCTGAGGCGCCCCCACGTTGGCCTCTACACTGAACTCGCGCCGCATCCGCTCGACGATGATCTCCAGATGCAGCTCACCCATACCAGCGATAATGGTCTGACCTGACTCCTCGTCCGTCGAGACGCGGAACGAAGGGTCCTCATGGGCCAACTTGGAGAGCGCGACGCCCATCTTCTCCTGATCCGCCTTGCTCTTGGGTTCCACCGCAACCGCGATGACCGGTTCCGGAAACTCCATCCGCTCCAGGGTGATGACATCGCTGGTGGCACACAGGGTGTCGCCGGTAGTCACATCCTTCAGACCGACCGCGGCAGCGATATCGCCAGCGCACACCTCTTTGATCTCTTCCCGGCTGTTGGCGTGCATCTGCAGGATGCGCCCGACGCGCTCTTTCCGGGATCTTACCGAGTTATAAACAGTGTCGCCCGACTTCAGCACACCGGAGTAAACCCGAAAGAATGTCAGGGTACCAACGAATGGGTCCGTGGCGATCTTGAAAGCCAGTGCAGCGAAAGGAGCCTCGTCCTCCGCCGGGCGGGCAGCCTCGGTCTCAGCCTTGTCATCCAGGATGCCCGTGATCGGGGGCACATCCACCGGAGACGGCATGAACTCGATGACCGCGTCCAACATCGCCTGCACGCCTTTGTTCTTGAAGGCGGAGCCGCACAGTATGGGCGTGATCTCGCTGGCCAGGGTACGGGCACGCAGTCCGGACTTGATCTCCTCGATGGTCAACTCCTCACCCTCGAGGTATTTCTCCATCAGCTCGTCATTGGCCTCGGCCGCTGCCTCGACCATATTGGCGCGCCACTCGCCGCACAGATCGACCAGATCGGCAGGGATCTCCTGCTCCTCATATTTCATGCCACGGGACTCTTCATCCCAGATAATGGCCTTCATCTTGACCAGATCGACGACACCCTTGAAATCCTCTTCCGCGCCGATATTAATCTGCAGCGGCACCGGGTTGGCACCAAGGCGATCCCGCAACTGCTCGACCACCCGCAGGAAGTTGGCACCCATGCGGTCCATCTTGTTGACGAACGCCAGTCGGGGCACACCGTACTTGTTGGCCTGGCGCCAGACCGTTTCGGACTGGGGCTCGACACCACCAACGGCGCAGAACACCGCACAGGCGCCATCCAGCACCCGCAGGGAGCGCTCCACCTCAATGGTGAAATCCACGTGTCCGGGGGTGTCGATGATATTGATACGATGCTCCGGGAACTGCTGGTCCATCCCGCTCCAGAAACAGGTAGTGGCTGCAGAGGTGATGGTGATACCACGCTCCTGCTCCTGCTCCATCCAGTCCATGGTCGCGGCGCCGTCGTGCACCTCGCCGATCTTGTGCGAGACACCGGTATAATAAAGGATACGCTCGGTCGTGGTGGTCTTGCCGGCATCGATATGGGCCATGATGCCAAGATTGCGATAACGCCCGATAGGAGTGCTGCGTGCCACGTCTAGTTCCCGTTAAACTAATGTATAAAGAGCAAAAAAAGCGCGTTATTCGAAGCCGGCTCTGCTACTACCACCGATAGTGGGAGAACGCCTTGTTGGCTTCCGCCATTCGGTGCGTGTCTTCCCGCTTCTTGACTGCCGAGCCGCGGGATTCCGCCGCATCCGACAACTCACCTGCCAGCCGGTACGCCATAGACTTCTCGGAACGTTTGCGCGCCGCATCGATCAGCCAGCGCATAGCCAGGGTGTTACGCCGCGAAGGCCGCACCTCGATCGGTATCTGGTAGGTGGCACCACCCACACGACGAGACTTCACCTCCACCACCGGACGCACATTTTCCAGCGCCTTATCGAGGATATCCATCGGTTCGCCGCCAGCCCGCTCGCTCACCCGATCGAGCGCCCCATACAAAATCTTCTCGGCGATCGATTTCTTACCATTCACCATTACCATGGTGATGAACTTGGCGAGCAGTTTGCTACCGAACTTGGGGTCCGGAAGGATCTCCCGCTTCGCTGCCACTCTTCTTCTAGGCATGACTCTTGTCTCGTTTTTCCGTTGATGCTATCAATCAGCTCTTGGGCCGCTTGGCCCCGTACTTGGAACGGCCCTGGCGACGACTCTCGACACCCGAGGTGTCCAGGCTTCCGCGAACCACGTGGTAGCGCACACCAGGAAGGTCCTTGACTCGACCACCTCGAAGCAGCACCACCGAGTGCTCCTGCAGATTGTGTCCCTCACCACCGATATAGGTGGTCACCTCGAAGCCGTTGGTCAGCCGCACACGGGCAACCTTACGCAGCGCCGAGTTGGGTTTCTTGGGCGTGGTCGTATACACGCGGGTACAGACGCCACGCTTCTGAGGACAGGCCTCAAGGGCCGGCACATTGCTCTTTTCGATTTTACGCTTGCGCGGCTTGCGCACCAGCTGGTTGATCGTCGTCATTAACTAAATCCCACCTTCTCTAGAGAGTCGCGTCAGCGCTCCCTTACGCCCCAGAAAAGCGAGCAATCGACCCCCGCCCGGTCTGAATCCCATCCCGGGAGCGCTCGATTGCTGGTCAGTAACCTTCCCGAGGAGTTGTCAGCGCCCTGGAAGATCAAACTAAAGAAACAATCAGCCGACGCCACTGGCCGACCTGATTGAGAGCGCGAATACTACGCATGTGGGTACTCCTTGTCAAGCCTCTTCGAGGCAGGTACTAGGTACTAGGTGCTAGGTACTAGGTACTCAGGAAAAGACAAAACCACTCTCTTAACCAGGGGTGCAGGCCTCCCTTGAGGGTCCCTCTCTCAGGAGTGAGGGAATCAGGTGAACCAAGAACTGACGGCCAAGAGTTGGGGCTTGCAAGGTTTTTATCTTTTCCTAGTACCTCGTGCCTAGTACCTAGTACCTAGTACCTGTCTTTTTCCTAGTACCTAGTACCTCGAACCTCGAACCTATATTTCAGTATTGAGCGCCTGCTTGATCGCCTCTGCCACCTCATCGGCACCCATCTCGACCTTGCTCTCTCCTTCGGCCTCCGCTGTCAGCTCTTCGTGACGGCGACGGCGGCGTTCGTTGTGATAGGAGAGTCCGGTGCCTGCGGGTATCAACCGTCCCACGATCACGTTCTCCTTCAACCCCATCAGTGGATCGCTGGAGCCACGCACGGCAGCTTCGGTCAATACCCGCGTGGTCTCCTGGAAGGAGGCGGCTGAGATGAACGATTCCGTCGCCAGTGAGGCCTTGGTGATACCCAGCAGCAGCGGCTCCCATAGAGCGGGTTGTTTGCCCTCTGCTTCCATCTCTTTACTGATCTCTATCGCCCGCGACTTTTCCACCTGTTCGCCGCGTAACAGCCGGGTGTCTCCGGGAGCGGTTACCTCCACCTTGCGCAACATCTGACGAATGATGACCTCGATATGCTTGTCGTTGATCTTCACGCCCTGCAGTCGATAGACATCCTGGATCTCCTTGACCAGGTAAGCCGCCAGTTCGGTGACTCCTTTCAGCCGCAGGATGTCGTGGGTATTGAGCTCACCTTCCGAGATCACCTCGCCCTTCTCAACCTGCTCACCCTCGAACACGTTGACGTGACGCCACTTCGGAATGAGTTCCTCATGCTGTTCGCCATCTGCATCCGTGATCACCAGACGTTGCTTACCCTTGGTATCCTTGCCAAAACTGACGGTACCCGTTGCCTCTGCAAGAATTGCCGGGTCCTTCGGCTTACGCGCCTCGAACAGATCGGCCACCCGGGGAAGACCACCGGTGATGTCACGGGTCTTGGAAGACTCCTGGGGCAGGCGGGCCAGCGTATCACCGACCTGCACCTCGGAACCATCGGCCACAATGACGATGGCACCGGCGGTCAGATAGTAGTGGGCCGGGATATCCGTACCGGCAATGTTGAGGTCGTTGCCCTCCTCGTCCACCAGCTTCAGCATCGGACGCATATCCTTGCCGGCCGACGGGCGCTGCTTGGGGTCGATCACCTCCAAAGAGGTCAGGCCGGTCACATCGTCCACCTGACTCTGCACCGTCACGCCGTCGATGAAGTCGACAAACCGGATCCTGCCCGCGACCTCAGTGATCACCGGGTGAGTATGGGGGTCCCAGTTGGCGACCATCTGACCGCCAGCCACCGAGTCACTATCCGACACCAGGATATTGGCACCATAAGGTACCTTGTAGCGCTCTTTTTCGCGACCCACATCATCCAGTACCGTCAGTTCGCCGGAACGGGATACCGCCACCAGCTTGCCACTGTGGTGGTGTACCGTCTTGATGTTGTGCAGATGCACTGTGCCGGTGGTTTTCACGTCGATGCTGTTGACTGCCGCCGCCCTGGAAGCGGCACCGCCGATATGGAAGGTACGCATGGTGAGCTGGGTGCCCGGTTCACCAATGGACTGAGCCGCGATCACGCCGACCGCCTCACCAAGATTGGCCCTGTGACCACGGGCCAGATCGCGACCGTAACACTTGGAGCAGACACCGACTTTGGCCTTGCAGGTGATCGGGGAACGCACCCGGACATGATCGACACCCTCTTCCTCCAATCGTTCCATCCACTCTTCATCCAGCAGGGTTCCATATTCACAGATCACTTCGTCCGTGCCTGGCCTGAGGACATCCTCCACCGTCACCCGTCCGAGTATCCGCTCCCGCAGGGGCTCCACCACATCACCCCCTTCGATAATGGGGTTCATCTGCAGACCGTCATCGGTACCACAATCCTGCTCCAGGACCACCATGTCCTGGGCCACATCCACCAGGCGACGAGTAAGATAACCCGAGTTGGCCGTCTTCAGCGCCGTATCCGCGAGACCCTTGCGAGCACCATGGGTGGAGATGAAGTACTGCAGCACGTCCAGACCCTCACGGAAGTTGGCCGTGATCGGTGTCTCGATGATGGAACCGTCCGGCTTTGCCATCAGACCACGCATGCCGGCCAGCTGGCGAATCTGGGCTGCAGAGCCACGGGCCCCGGAATCGGCCATCATATAGATGGAGTTGAAGGAGTCCTGTTCGACTTCATTCCCCTCCCGGTCGATTACCGATTCTTTACCCAACTTGGCCATCATCGCCTTGGCCACCTGATCATTGGTGTGGGACCAGATATCCACCACCTTGTTGTAGCGTTCGCCGTTGGTCACCAGCCCCGAAGCGTACTGGTTCTCGATCTCCTTGACTTCCTGCTCGGCCGCGGCCAGGATCCGCTCCTTTTCTTCCGGTATGGTCATATCGTTCATGCCAATGGAGACCCCAGCCTTGGTCGCCAGGCGGAAGCCGAGGTACATCACCTGGTCGGCAAATACCACGGTCTCTTTCAGACCAGCCCGGCGGTAGCAGATATTGACCAGATTGGAGATAGAGCGCTTGTCCATCACCCGATTGATCAGGCTGAAGGGAAGTCCTGCAGGCAGGATTTCCGACAGCAGCGCGCGACCCACCGTGGTCTCGATGATCCGGGTCACACTGACATTTTCGCCCTGCTCGTCCTGTTCCACATCCTGCATCCGCACCTTGACCCGTGCCTGCAGTCCCACCTGGCGCGACTCATAGGCTCGATGCACCTCTTTGACGTTGGCGAACACCATCCCCTCGCCCTTGCCGTTTTTATTTTCCCGATCCCTGATTTCCCGGGTCATGAAATAGAGGCCCAGCACCACATCCTGTGAAGGCACAATGATGGGTTCACCGTTGGCCGGCGAAAGCACGTTGTTGGTGGCCATCATCAGGGTACGGGCTTCCAGCTGCGCCTCGATGGAGAGGGGGACATGCACCGCCATCTGGTCGCCATCGAAATCCGCATTGAAGGCGGTACAGACCAGCGGATGCAGCTGTATCGCCTTGCCCTCCACCAACACCGGTTCGAATCCCTGGATGCCGAGACGATGCAGTGTGGGGGCGCGGTTCAGCATCACCGGGTGTTCCCGGATCACCTCTTCCAGGATATCCCAGACCTCACCGGTACCCCGCTCCACCAGTTTCTTGGCCGCCTTGATAGTGGTTGCAATGCCTCGCAGCTGCAACTTGGAGAAGATGAAAGGCTTGAACAGCTCCAACGCCATCTTTTTGGGCAGACCACACTGGTGCAGCTTCAGGGTCGGGCCGACCACGATCACGGAGCGGCCGGAGTAGTCGACGCGCTTGCCCAGCAGATTCTGACGAAAACGCCCCTGCTTGCCCTTGATCATATCGGCCAGGGACTTGAGCGGACGCTTGTTGGTGCCGGTGATGGCGCGACCGCGGCGACCGTTGTCCAGCAGCGCGTCCACCGACTCCTGCAGCATCCGCTTCTCGTTGCGCACGATGATATCCGGTGCGTTCAGATCCAGCAGCCGCTTGAGCCGGTTGTTGCGGTTGATCACCCGGCGATAGAGATCATTCAGATCGGAAGTGGCGAAGCGGCCACCATCCAGCGGCACCAGGGGACGTAGCTCCGGCGGCAGCACCGGCAGCACCTGCATCACCATCCACTCGGGCCGGTTGCCCGACTCCTCGAGGGACTCCACCAGCTTCAGGCGTTTGGTCAGCTTCTTCAGCTTGGTCTCTGAATTGGTGGCAGTGACCTCCTCACGCAGCCGCTCCACTTCCCGCCGCAGGTCGATGGTCCGCAACAGTTCATAGACCGCCTCGGCCCCCATGCGGGCATCGAACTCATCGCCATTCTCCTCGATCGCCTCCAGGTACTGCTCGTCAGTGAGCAGCTGCCCCCGTTCCAGCGGGGTCATCCCCGGGTCCACCACCACGAACGACTCGAAATAGAGTACCCGCTCGATGTCGCGCAGGGTCATGTCCAGCAACAAACCGATGCGGGAGGGGAGCGACTTGAGAAACCAGATGTGCGCCACCGGGCTCGCCAGCTCGATATGCCCCATACGCTCCCGGCGAACCTTCGCCAGGGTCACCTCGACCCCGCACTTTTCACACACCACGCCCCGGTGCTTGAGGCGCTTGTATTTGCCACAGAGGCATTCGTAATCGCTGATCGGCCCGAAGATCTTGGCGCAGAACAGGCCATCCCGCTCCGGCTTGAAGGTCCGGTAGTTGATGGTCTCCGGCTTCTTCACCTCACCATAGGACCATGAACGGATCATGTCGGGTGACGCCAGACCGATACGGATCGAGTCAAAGTCTTCGGACTGGCCCTGCTGTTTAAGAATCTTAAGTAGATCTTTCAAGATCGTATCTCCTGCTGTCAGGTTCCGGAATGCTTCCCGGTTTGCTTGCTCGGAAATGTATTCCTAATCCCGTTCCAGTTCGATGTTGATGGCCAGAGAACGGATCTCCTTGACCAGCACATTGAAGGATTCAGGCATACCTGCCTCCATCTGATGATTTCCATCAACGATATTCTTGTACATGCGGGTACGTCCGGTCACGTCATCGGATTTCACCGTCAACATCTCTTGCAGGGTATAGGCGGCACCGTAGGCCTCCAGGGCCCACACCTCCATCTCACCGAAACGCTGCCCACCGAACTGCGCCTTTCCACCCAGCGGCTGTTGAGTGACCAGGCTGTATGGCCCGGTGGAGCGGGCGTGCATCTTGTCGTCCACCAGGTGGTTCAGTTTGAGCATGTACATGTAGCCCACCGTGATCGGCCGATCGAACGCCTCACCGGTGCGCCCGTCGTACAGGGTAGTCTGACCCGACTCCGGCAGCTCGGCCAGCTCCAGCATGGCCTTGATCTCCGCTTCGGTGGCACCATCGAACACCGGGGTCGCCATAGGCACACCATTGGTAAGATTGGTACAGAGCTCGACCACCTCCTGATCGGTCAGGGAGTCGATATCCTCCGGCTTGCCACTGCTGTTGTAGATCTTGCCCAGCAACGCCCGCAGCTCGGCCACCTTTTCCTGGGCCTCCAGCATGCGACCGATCTTGCGTCCCACCCCTTTGGCGGCCCAGCCGAGATGGGTCTCCAGCACCTGACCCACGTTCATGCGTGAGGGCACACCGAGCGGGTTGAGCACGATATCCACCGGCTCGCCCTCGTCATCGAACGGCATATCTTCCACCGGCACAATGGTCGAGATTACACCCTTGTTACCGTGTCGGCCGGCCATCTTGTCGCCCGGTTGGATGCGCCGCTTCATCGCCACATAGACCTTGACCATCTTCAGTACACCGGGGGCCAGATCATCGCCGGTGGTCAGCTTGCGCTTCTTCTCCTCGAACCGCTCACGGAACAGCTCACGCTGCTGCTTGATCTGTTCGGCGATCGCCTCCAGCTGAGCCGCCGCCTCTTCGTTGTGCAGGCGGATCTCGAGCCAGCTGTCGCGCTCCATTTCGGCCAGATAAGACTTAGTGATCTTCGAGCCGGTCTTCAGCTGGTTAGGTCCTCCGTCGGCCACCTTCCCCAGCAACATCTTCTGCACCCGATCGAAGGTATCGTCCTCCATGATGCGCAACTGGTCATTCAGGTCCTGCTTGACTTGTTCCAGCTCCGCCTCCTCGATCTGCAGGGCCCGGGCATCCTTCTCCACGCCGTCGCGGGTAAACACCTGTACATCGATGACGGTACCCGTCATGCCGGAAGAGACCCGCAGGGAGGTGTCTTTCACATCAGCGGCCTTCTCGCCAAAGATGGCGCGCAGCAGCTTCTCCTCCGGGGTCAGCTGGGTCTCCCCTTTGGGGGTTACCTTGCCAACCAGGATATCGCCCTCGTGTACCTCCGCACCGACATAGACGATGCCGGACTCATCCAGCTTGGCCAGTGCCGCCTCACCCACGTTGGGAATGTCCCCGGTGATCTCTTCGGGACCCAGCTTGGTGTCCCGGGCCATCGCCGTCAACTCCTCGATATGGATGGTGGTGAAGCGATCCTCCTGCACCACCCGCTCGGAGATCAGAATAGAATCCTCGAAGTTGTAACCGTTCCAAGCCATGAAAGCGATACGCATGTTCTGACCCAGGGCCAGTTCCCCCATATCCGTGGAGGGCCCGTCCGCCATTACATCGCCCCGGTTCAGCAGATCACCCGGCTTCACCAGCGGCCGCTGATTGATACAGGTATTCTGATTGGAACGGGTGTATTTGGTCAGGTTGTAGATATCGACGCCCGGCTCCCCGGCCTCGGTCTCATCGTCATTGACCCGGACCACGATGCGGCCTGCGTCGACCGTCTCTACCGATCCGCCCCGGCGCGACACCACGGTGACACCGGAATCGACCGCCACCGCACGCTCCATGCCGGTTCCCACCAGAGGTTTCTCGGACCGCAGGGTCGGCACCGCCTGGCGCTGCATATTGGACCCCATGAGGGCACGATTGGCGTCATCGTGCTCCAGAAACGGGATCATGGAGGCCGCCACCGAGACGATCTGTTTTGGCGACACATCCATGTACTCGATCTTTTCCGGCCGGGAGAGGGTGAACTCATTCTGATGCCGGCTGGTAACCAGCTCCTCTATCAGCCTGCCATTCTCATCCAGGCGTGCGTTGGCCTGGGCGATGACAAAGCGCCCCTCCTCGATCGCGGAGAGATAGTGAATCTTATCCGTGACCCGGCCATCTGTCACTTTGCGGTAAGGGGTCTCCAGAAAGCCATAGTCGTTGGTCCGGGCATAGACGGCCAGTGAGTTGATCAGACCGATGTTCGGCCCTTCCGGGGTCTCGATAGGACAGACACGACCATAGTGGGTCGGGTGCACGTCACGCACCTCGAAACCGGCCCGTTCCCGGGCCAGTCCACCCGGCCCCAGCGCCGACACCCGGCGCTTGTGGGTTACCTCGGAGAGAGGGTTGTTCTGGTCCATGAACTGGGACAGCTGACTGGAACCGAAAAACTCCTTGATAGCCGCCGAAACCGGTTTGGCATTGATCATCTCCTGGGGCATCAACCCTTCGGACTCCGCCAGGGTCAACCGCTCCTTGACTGCCCGCTCGACCCGTACCAGCCCGACCCGGAACTGGTTTTCGGCCATCTCACCCACGCAGCGAATGCGCCGGTTGCCCAGGTGGTCGATATCGTCCACCACGCCATGGCCATTGCGGATATTGATCAGCTCCTTGAGCACAGCAACGATGTCCTCTTTGGAGAGCACACCCTCGCCGATCACTTCGTCCCGTCCCAGCCGTTTGTTGAACTTCATCCGGCCGACGGCCGAGAGGTCGTACCGGTCGGGGCTGAAGAAGAGACTGTTGAACAGGTTCAGGGCCGCCTCTTTGGTGGGCGGTTCGCCGGGGCGCATCATGCGATAGATCTCGACCTGCGCCTCCAGTTCGGTGGTGGAGGGATCGATACGCAACGTGGTGGAGATGTAGGGACCCTGATCCAGATCATTGGTAAACAGCGTCGCGAGCTTCTTGACACCCTTGTCGATCAGGGTTTGCAGCAATTCCTCGGTGATCTCGTCATTGGCATTCGCCAGCAGTTCCCCGGTCTCCTTGTCCACCGCGCTGTGGGCCAGAGCCTTGCCGTACAGAAACTCGAACGGCACCTCCAGAGATTTGATACCCGCCTTCTCCAGCAGCTTGATGTGGCGCTGAGTCACCCGACGCCCGGCCTCGACGATCACCTCCTTTCCAGCCTTGATGTCGAAGGTGGTGGTCTCGCCCCGCAGCCGCTCAGGGACCAGATTCAGCTTGGCCTTGGTCTTGGTCAGGGTAATGCTGTCGGTCTCCAGATACATACCCAGGATCTGTTCGGTATCGTAACCGAGGGCACGCAGCAGTACAGTCGCCGGCAACTTGCGACGGCGGTCGATACGGACGAACACGTTGTCCTTGGGATCGAACTCGAAATCGAGCCAGGAGCCGCGGTAAGGTATCACCCGGGCGGAGAAGAGCAGCTTACCCGAGGAGTGGGTCTTGCCCTTGTCATGATCGAAGAAGACACCGGGGGAGCGATGCAGCTGGGAGACAATCACCCGCTCAGTGCCATTGATGACGAAGGTGCCAGTATCGGTCATCAGGGGCAGTTCCCCCATGTAGACCTCCTGCTCACGGATATCCTTCACCACCTTGCTGCCGGCCGGGGCCTCCTTGTCGTAAATGACCAGACGCACCAGCACCCGCAGGGGGGCGGCATAGGTGGTGCCCCGAAGCTGACACTCGCGTACATCGAAGGTGGGCACACCGAGACGGTAACTCACATACTCCAGAACGGCATTGCCGGAATAGCTGACGATGGGGAATACCGATTTGAATGCGGCATGCAGACCCATATCATCCCGTTTGTCCGGTGCCTTTCCCTCCTGGAGGAAAGCACGGTAGGAGTCGATCTGGGTCGCCAAAAGAAAAGGTACCTCAAGGATAATCGGTTGCTTGCCGAAATCCTTACGGATACGCTTTTTCTCGGTGAAAGAATAGGCCATATTGCCGTCCCTCGGTTGCTGATCCTGTCACGGGATCGCGGCGGATCCCCAGGTAATTACTCTGTTTTCCGGCCGTTGGGAACGACCGGCCTCCCGCTCCCTGAAAAGACTCCTGGAAAATCCTTTCAGGGAGCAGACCACAAGCGGGAAAAGGCCGGTGGCGAAACGCCACCAGCCCCAAACCACTCAGGGTTTACCAACGCACTGGGTCAAGAATTATTTGACCTCGACAGTAGCACCCGTCTCTTCCAGTTGCTTCTTGACTTCCTCTGCCTCTTCCTTGCTTACGCCCTCTTTGATCGGGGTCGGCACACCCTCCACTGCATCTTTGGCCTCCTTCAGGCCAAGTCCGGTCATGGCCCGGACAGCCTTGATGACACCAACCTTCTTTTCCCCAAAGCTGGTCAGAATTACATCGAACTCGGTCTGCTCTTCGACAGCGGCAGCTTCACCTCCGCCTGCAGCTGGTGCAGCCGCCACGGCAGCCGCCGCGGTGACACCAAACTTTTCTTCCATCGCCTCGATCAACTCGACGACTTCCATGACGCTCATGCTGGCAATTGCGTCAAGAATCTCTTCTTTGGAAACAGCCATTCTATAACTCCTGAAATCTGGTTAGCACAAAATTTGGGTGAATTTGAAAAAAGCCGATTACGCCGCCTCTTTGGCATCGCGGATAGCTGCCAGGGTACGGACCAGCTTGCCAGGAACCTCGTTGAGGGTCCTCGCCAGCTTCTCCACCGGTGCCTTCATGACCGCCATCAGCATGCTGATGGACTGGTCATAGGTAGGCATCTTGGCCAGGGTTCCGATCTCGGAGGCTTCCAATATCTTGCCCCCGATAGAGACCGTCCTGACCACCAGATGGTCGTGGTCCTTGGCAAAATCCTTGATGACGCGAGCGGCAGAGCCTGGATCTTCCAGCGAAAAGGCCAGGACCAGAGGTCCGGTCAGTCCTTCCTGCATACAGGCAAAATCCGTATCCGCAATGGCACGCCGTGCCAGTGTGTTCTTGATCACGCGCAGGTAGACACCCGCCTCACGTGCATTTGCACGCAGTTCGGTCATCTCCTCCACGGTCAAGCCACGGTATTCGGCGGCAATTGCAGACAGGGCACTGCCGGCCACTTCTGCGACTTCGGCGACGACAGCTTTCTTCTGCTCAAGATTGAGTGGCACGCGTCACCTCCCTAGAATGGAACGGTCAACACCGTTCCGGGTTCACGATAACGGTACCCGACAGTTTCCCAGCGGGTACCCCTTAGTACTACAACGTGCACCATCCTCAGGAAAACCCGATTCAGGAGCTCCGTCTGCGCAGGCATTTCATTAAGCCACCCACCCTCGAAGGGCCAGTGGCGCCTGCGGTCTTTGACAGCCCCCGGTCCGGAGACCGGAGCTCCAAAGTCTGTTGTGCAGGAACGGCGCCGATCTGCCATCCCCGCCAGGAGTCTATCGGACTTCAAGGACTCCCGGATTCATACACCCAATGATGCGAGATCCACCGCCAGGCCTGGGCCCATAGTCGAGGCGACGGTGACCTTCTCAAGATATATACCCTTGGCCACGCTCGGCTTCATCTTTTTCAGGTCGGCCAACAGCGCATTGAGATTTTCTGCCAAGTCAGCTGGATCGAAATCCACCTTGCCGATACCGCAGTGAATGATGCCCCCCTTGTCGGTGCGGTAGCGAACCTGACCCGCCTTGGCGTTGTTGACTGCCTCAGCCACGTTCGGGGTCACCGTGCCGACCTTGGGGTTTGGCATCAGCCCGCGGGGGCCCAGGATCTGACCCAGTTGACCAACGACACGCATGGCATCGGGTGTGGCAATGACCACATCGAAGTTGAGGTTGCCAGCCTTCACCTGCTCTGCCAGATCTTCCATACCGACGATATCGGCGCCGGCCTCTTTGGCTGCGTCGGCGTTAGCACCCTGGGTAAACACGGCCACACGAACCGTCTTTCCGGTGCCTTTGGGCAACACGGTGGAACCACGCACCACCTGATCGGATTTACGTGGGTCGACACCCAGATTGATCGCGACTTCAACACTCTCGTTGAATTTCACACTGGAGAGATCCTTCAGCAGTTTGAAGGCATCTTCGATCGGGTACTGTTTTCCGGCCTCGACCTTCTCACGAATGGCACGGGCGCGCTTGCTCAGTTTAGCCATGGCTCAGACTCCCTCCACATCGAGGCCCATGGAACGGGCACTGCCGGCAATGGTCCGCACAGCGGCATCCATATCCGCAGCGGTCAGATCCGGGTCTTTGGCCCTGGCGATCTCTTCCAGCTGTTCGCGGGTTACGCTGCCGACTTTGTCCGTGTTGGGCGTGCCCGAACCCTTGGCGACGCCAGCTGCCTTGCGCAGCAGCACCGCAGCTGGGGGTGTCTTGGTGATGAAGGTGAAACTGCGATCCGAGTAGACGGTGATCACCACCGGAATCGGCATGCCCTTCTCCATGCTCTGGGTCTTGGCATTGAAGGCCTTGCAGAATTCCATGATATTGACACCGTGCTGACCCAGGGCCGGGCCAACGGGCGGACTGGGGTTGGCTTCACCCGCCGCCACCTGAAGCTTGATGTAAGCATTGACTTTCTTTGCCATAGTTTACCTCGCTGTGGGTACCAACGCTGCGGAGTGGTTACCGCAGCTCCCCTGCTAAAAGCAGGTACTAGGGACGAGGTACTAGGTACTAGGAAAAGATAAAAAAACCAAACCCACTATCTGGCATCCCGAGCCAATATTAAGGGGGGTTTTATCTTTTCCTAGTACCTAGTACCTCGTACCTAGTACCTATCCCTTCTCGACCTGTCCGAACTCCAGATCCACTGGCGTGGAGCGGCCGAAGATCAGCACCGACACCTTGAGCCGGCTCTTCTCGTAGTCGACTTCCTCGACCACGCCGTTGAAATCGTTGAACGGCCCATCGACGACACGCACCACCTCGCCGGGCTCGAACAGCACCTTGGGACGTGGTTTCTCCACCCCTTCCTGGACCCGCTGAAGGATGGTATCCGCTTCTTTGTCCGTAATGGGAGCTGGTTTGTCACCGGTACCGCCGATGAAACCCATCACCTTGGGGACGCCCTTGACCAGATGCCAGGTGTCATCGGTCATCTCCATCTGGACCAGAACGTAACCCGGGAAGAACTTGCGTTCACTCTTGCGCTGCTGCCCGCCCCGCATCTCGACCACTTCTTCCGTCGGCACCAGGATCTGGTCAAACAGATCCTCCATTCCGAAACGCTTGATCCGCTCTTCCAGTGAGCGCTTCACCTGCGCCTCGAACCCGGAATAGGCATGCACGACATACCAACGCTTTGCCATTGTCGTCGCTCCCTCAGCCACCGGTAACGGACCGGACGATGGCCATCAGAACCATATCGAACAGCCAGAGCACGATACCCACCACCAGCACCATGGCAAATACGATAAGGGTGGTCTGGATCGTCTCCTGACGGGTAGGCCAGACAACCTTGTGAACCTCCGTCCAGGAAGCGGTCATAAACGTCCAGACCCGGCGCCCCGGCGCCGATTGCAAGGTGATAGCCACGGCAATCCCGGAAACCACCAACAGACCCAGGACCCGTAACAGCGTGGAGTACCCCTCGAAATAATAGAAGCCCCCGATCCCACCAATCAGCAACAGGACCGATGCCAACAATTTGGCCGTATCCAACCCGGAGCTTTCAACTTGAGCTTTTGCGTTCATTACCCGCCACAGCGCTCTCATGGAGCGCAAAAATATGGCAGGCCAGGAGGGAATCGAACCCCCAACCTGCGGTTTTGGAGACCGCTGCTCTGCCAATTGAGCTACTGGCCTAGAAAGGTTTGCAGTTTGCAGTTTGCGTTTTCCGGGCAACTGGAGACGGTCAGCTAATTGCTTGACCGCATCTCTTCACAACCGACCACTCTCCACTGCTAACTGTTTACTGCTCACTATCAACTCATTCAATGATCTTGGAGACCACGCCGGCGCCGACAGTACGGCCACCCTCGCGAATTGCAAAACGCAGACCGTCTTCCATCGCGATCGGCGCGATCAGATTCACCGTCATCTTCACGTTGTCTCCCGGCATCACCATCTCCACCCCTTCAGGCAGCTCGCAGGCCCCGGTCACATCCGTGGTACGAAAGTAAAACTGCGGACGATAGTTGTTGAAGAACGGCGTGTGACGCCCACCTTCGTCCTTGCTCAGTACATACACCTCCGCCTCGAAATGGGTGTGCGGCGTGATGCTCCCGGGCTTTGCCAGTACCTGACCGCGCTCCACCTCCTCCCGCTTGGTGCCGCGCAGCAGCACGCCCACGTTATCCCCCGCCACACCCTCGTCCAGCAGCTTGCGGAACATCTCGACACCGGTGCAGGTGGTCTTCTGGGTCTCATGGATTCCCACGATCTCGATCTCGTCGCCCACGTGCACGATTCCGCGCTCCACGCGACCCGTCACCACCGTCCCCCGACCCGAGATCGAGAACACATCCTCGATCGGCATCAGGAACGGCTTCTCCGTATCCCGCTTCGGCTCCGGAATGTACTCATCCATCGCCTCGACCAGCT
The DNA here is from genome assembly GCA_030619405.1 of Sedimenticola sp. GTDB lineage: Bacteria > Pseudomonadota > Gammaproteobacteria > Chromatiales > Chromatiaceae > JAUXBK01. The sequence goes on from JAUXBK010000027.1 coordinate 16,616, forward strand.
TGATGACCGAGGGCTCGCCGAGCTCCGATTTGTCGCCCTCCAGCGCCTTCAGCGCCGAACCGATGATGATCGGCGTGTCGTCACCCGGAAACTCGTACTGGTCCAGCAGCTCCCGGATCTCCATCTCCACCAGCTCCAGCAGCTCTTCGTCGTCCACCATGTCAGCCTTGTTCATATACACAAGGATGTAGGGCACGCCCACCTGACGCGACAGCAGAATGTGCTCCCGGGTCTGCGGCATCGGGCCGTCCGCCGCCGACACCACCAGGACCGCGCCGTCCATCTGCGCCGCACCCGTGATCATGTTCTTCACGTAGTCCGCGTGCCCCGGGCAGTCGACGTGCGCATAGTGCCGGTTCTCCGACTCGTACTCCACGTGCGCCGTGGCGATGGTGATGCCGCGCTCCCGCTCCTCAGGGGCATTGTCGATGTCGGCGTAGGCTATGAACTCACCGCCTCGCTGCTCTGCCATCACCTTCGTGATCGCCGCCGTCAGCGTGGTCTTGCCGTGGTCAACGTGACCGATTGTGCCCACATTGACATGCGGCTTTGTGCGCTCGAATTTTTTCTTGGACA
>JAUXBK010000208.1 GCA_030619405.1 Sedimenticola sp.
GACGACGGCATCCTAAACATGGCGCAGGCCCAAAGCTATTGCGGTGTCAGTGATTCAACACTCATGCGCTTGATCAAAGCCAATATATTACCCGCCGAACAAGTCGCCCCTTTCGCACCTTATGAGATCAAACAATCAGATCTTGACAGCGAGCCGGTATCGACAATACTAAAGACACTCAAGAAAACCGGGAAACTATTGCTTAAAGGGGGTACGCCAGATAACCAATCAGAACTGTTCGTGTAAAATCAATCAGTTAACCACCAGGGGTATTTAGCTTATGTCTTCATCAAACAGTAGGCGTGGATCCGCCAATTGAAACGCATGTGTACCTCCACAAGCACACCTAGAAACAACTCCCTGTCGCTGTCCTCCAAGTAAATCGCCTCCCGACCACCCCCTCGGGACGTCACATGATACAGTCTGCCGGAAAATTCTAGTCTCAGAGGTCTTGCCACCGAGAAAGTATAGTTCAATTAGAGCAAAAGACAAGACCTGACCCCTTCTTCGAAGCACTGGTAAGCAATCGGGATGTGGGTTTCGTGGGCGAGGGCCAGCCGGCGGAGGTCAAGATCGATGCCTTTCCTTTCACCCGTTACGGCGTCATCGATGCCACCCTGACCAACCTCTCCGGTGACGCCATCACCGACGAGGTACAGGGGCTGGTCTACAAGGCCCGTGTGTTGCTGCGACAGACCCGCATCCGGGTCGACGGGAGATCGCTCCCGCTCTCCCCTGGCATGCGGTCACGGTAGAGATAAAGACTGGCAAGCGCCGCCTGATCGAGTACTTTCTCGACCCGTTTCTGCGTTACCGGCAGGAGAGCATCAGGGAGCGCTGAGGTCTTTTTTAAAGTTAACCTCCAGCCTGTCGATTACCCGTGTGGATGCACGGTAAATCACCGGTGCCACAAAGTCTGATCGGCGGGAAATAGAGATGTATCAGAAGATAAGATCACGTTATCGCTTTCCCGTTGCCACCCACGTCGAACTCTGGTTCAACGATCGTCCTCTTTTCATCTGCCTGGGTCGCAACCTCTCTGTGGAGGGGATGCTGCTGGAGGTGACCGACACTATCCTTCCGATCGGCGATCAGATCATGCTGCAACTGCATACCGAAAACCGGGTCTGGAGCATCCCGTCGAAAGTGGTCCACAGCAATGCAAACTGCATGGGGATCATGTTCCTGGAACCGCAGAGTGAACTCTACCGGTTTTACGTTGATCTGGAACCAGATCTCCGGTCTGTAAACGAAAGATATTTTCCGGCCCGGGACAAGGTTTGGACCAGATACCGTCGCTGCCCAGCGATGACCCAGGGAAAATAATCACTAATTAATATGTTGCGTTATTTTTTTATAACTTCTCAATAACCCGGGGCAAACGGGTAGGGTGGATCAAGGAGCGCAGCGACGGATCCACCAACGCTCTGTAGCCTGGTGTATCCGCTCCGCTTGATACACCCTACATTTTAGATTCTTGCCTGAACTTATTGAGAAGTTACATATTTTTACTCGACTCAGCGGTTCTCATTGACATTTATCAATGTATATTAGCTTTTGCTTATGTTTCACTGGGGCCGTCCCCACAACCATGACAGAGGAGCAGTAACGTCATGATCATCGATTCATTCACAGTCGCCGCGTTTGTCGCAGTTGCCGGCATCACCATCTTCCTGCTTGTCTCCACCGGGCGCCGGAACATAAGGAAGAAGTAGCCGTCGAATGTGTCCTGAAACAGAGGGCACAGACCCGCAGTAATCCACTAGTACAGCAACTACTAAGTACGAGGTATCAGGGTGTCGGATTACGGCGCGCTCATAAATATGTGATAACCTGAAATATCAGTGAGATGCGCGCCTAATCCAACCTACATTCTGTTCGTAGGGACTTAGCATTTGCTGTGCCGGGACCCGGTCCGGCTCATTCAGCGGCAGGCGGGCCTGCCTGACTCATCGCCCGTGCAAATTCGCGACCGTTGCGGACGCAATCGGAGAGCGAAATGCCATCCAGCCAGTTGGTCCGGGCATAGAGACCCTCCTGTGCGCCCAGCAACCGCCGGATCCGCTCCAACAGCTCACCGTATCCCAGCCGATACTGGGGAATGGCGTGCCGCCAGAGCTGTACCCGGACCAGCATTGGGTCTCCCTGAATCCCCAGTATCGGCCGGATCTCCTCCAGTACCTGAGCCACTAGCTCCGCTTCATCCATCTCTGCCACCCGCGGGTTACGGGCGCCACCGATGAACGAGGTGAGCAGCACATGGTCCTGCGGGGCACGCCCCGGAAACAGCGTGGAAGAGAAAAGGGTTCCGAGGGTCTTCTTTCCCTCCCGCCCCGGTATCAGAAATCCGAAGCCGTCCAGCGGATGCCCGACCTGATGCCGCTCGAACCCCAGGGCCACCGAGGCGACCGGGGGGTATTGGATCGCATTCAGAGCCTCCGCCAGCGGCGCAGAGATGGGTTTCAACAGATCCGCCGCCCGGTACGCCGGCAGCGCCAGCACCACCCATCGAGCCGCGATGGAGCCGGCGCCTCCCGTCAACATCAGATCCCAGCCCTCTCCCTCATACTTCAGGGCAGCTACCCCTTCCCCCACTCTCACGGCATCTCCCAGGCTCCTGGCCACGGCCTGCGGAAAAGCCTGCATTCCCGAGGTGAAGCTGATCATCCGCCCGGAGGGAGCGGGTCCGGAACGGCCACCACCTACCAGCCGGACCAGAGCACCAACGAACAGAGAGCGATACTGGGCCTCCAACCCATGGATCTTGCGGGTTGCGAAGCGCACCGAGAGCTGTTCCGGATCACCGGCGTATACCCCGGAGATGAAAGGGTCGATGGCCCAGTCCAGAAACTCCTGGCCCAGGCGCCGGCGCACGAAATCGGCGATACTCTCCTCGGCGGGTGCTCGGCCGATAAAGGGCTCGGCCAACAGGCGCAGCTTGCCACGGACAGAGAACAGCGGTGTTCGGAGAAACTCCAGGGCGTTACCCGGCATCTGCACCAGCCCCCCCTGTTTGAGGATGTAACGCCGGTTGGCCTCGGGATTGGCCGCCTGCAGGTCCCCCGCCAGACCCACGCCCCGGATCAACTCACCCAGGGCATCGGTATTCTCCAGGGTCGAGTTCGGTCCCCCCTCGATCAGAAAACCCTCCTCCCGGAACGAGCGTATAGTGCCCCCGACCCGGTCAGCGGCCTCGACGACACACACCGAAAAACCCTGCTGCCGCAGAAACCAGGCGGTGGAGAGACCGGAGATACCGGCACCGACGATGGCGAAATCGATCATTGGTTCAGGACCCGCGAGATAAACGACCGATTATTATCACACGGAAACCTGTCCGGGGAATGTATCCCGCCATACACCACAGCAAATAAACCTTTTTGATGTCACTCAGGCGCTCGCTCCCTTTAGGTTCGCAACTAACCTAAGGAAAAACATCGGTATGTTTCCCTCGTGTATATATTATACCTAGATCCTGCAAGTGCTCACACTCACATAGCACGATCACTTGCAGGATCTAGGTTATACTTGGGTTTGTCTTCTGCCCGACACATGGGTGGGAAGGGTTGTTGAGGCTCTTGCAAAACTTTTCAATCACCCTCATCTTCAAGGGTGTGGGTGATTAAAATCTAAATTGTGATCTTTGTTCGATCCCTCACCCCCAGCTCTGCCCCCTCCATCCATGGAGTCGCCTCCCGCGGGGGGAGAGTGGATAGTTTGCAAGAACCTCTGTTGTAACCCGATTATGTGACTGAGCAAGTCCAGGAGAAACCATGACCAAGAAATACTTTTCACTGTCCATCGTGCTCGCAGCCTGCCTGACCGCTCCCGTGCTCCATGCTGCCGAGTCGGATAAGGTCGTGGGTGTCAGCCGCGATGAGCACAAAGGCGACAAAAACCCCGCGAAGCGGCACCAGGCATGCGACGATACTTTCAAGGGCAGTCACTGGTGCAGCACCCAGGAGTATCTCGATGGCGGTATGGCGATGGACGCAGATACCGACCTCGATACGGCATGGATACGCCCCACGATCATTTCGGCTGTCTATAACACTAAAGATGGCGTGATCTACAACGTGGATGTTTCGGGAGGAGCCGTCACCTGGCAGCAGCTCAACTGCCAACAGTGGTCCTCAAAGGCGAGTGACAACAGCGGACCCGCGCTACAGACTAACGACGGCAACAAGGATCAAATATTCGTCCTCAAACAGTGCTCAAAAGAACTCCCATCCCTCTGCTGCGCGCCCGTGGCAGACAACTAAACAGACCACCCCCGGCTGCCGTCCGCGTCAGAATCTCTGAGGGGATGGCAGCCCTGCCAATGCGCCAGAAAACAGGGACAACCGATACCGGGCAGCAACAGCTGCTGGAGCACTACCTGGCCAAACTGCGGCAGCGCTTCAAATCCCAGGTCAATCGCATGACCGGTGGCGGAATGCAGCAGCTGCTGGGGGAGCGCCCGAACGGCAGCGACCTGAGCTTTCTGCTCAGTTATCTCCATGCCTTCCACTGGTTGTGCCACAATGTACCGGAACGGTATCGCCCCCCCCTGCTGGCCGCCTTCAAGGGCTCTTCCAGTGCCTTCCTGATGGCGTTGCTCGAGCGCTCCAGAAGCGGTGAGGAGTTCGTGCGCGGCTACATCGATCACTGGCTGGCAGCCCCGGC